>JAJQCU010000236.1 GCA_021202575.1 Lachnospiraceae bacterium | reverse complement strand
ATATATTTCAGCGCAAATGGTGAGTGACAGTTTGCCTGAAAAAGCTGCGCTGTCTGACCACAATGCGGCGAATGACGGCACAGGCAGCGTTATAATCATGATTGAGGCGGTATACTATAGCGAACGATGTTATAAATTTCTTTTTGAAGCCAACACAGTATGTGCCGAAAGAGAAACTATTTTTGACGTTTACTATAAAAACCGGCGGGTGTCAGGAGAGCGGTTATTTTTATGAAAATATTGAAAAAGACGGATCTCGTGCTGCTGATATCGGTGCTGGCTGCCGCGGCTGTTTTCCTGCTTCTTTGGCGGTATATACAAAACAGGTCCGGGGAGGAAGAGACACAGCGATATGTCGTGATCGAGGCGGCCGGGGAGGAAATTGCCCGTCTGCCGTTAAATGAAAACACCACCTATGCTGTCGAAAGGGAAGGTATGCGTAATGTTATTGTGATCGAGGACGGCAGCGTATACATGTCAGAAGCAGACTGCCCCAACCAGAACTGTGTCCGGCAGGGCAGAATTTCAGAGGTGGGCGTGCCCATTGTCTGTCTGCCCCATCAGGTGATTGTGATGATTGTGACCGAGCAGTAAAAAAGACGAATGATCCGGGAGACTGTCTGCCGGTCTTTGCCAAAAAGGGGGCCTGTGAATGAATATCCGCCGACTGACAACAAACGGCCTGCTTTTGGCGCTGGCCTTCGTGTTCAGCTATATTGAGTGGCTGCTTCCGGAGCTGCTCATGATTCCCGGGGCGAAGCCGGGGCTGGCCAATATCGTGATTGTGACAGCGCTGTACTGTGTGGGCGCGAAAGACGCCCTGCTGATCAATATTGTCCGCATTATTCAGGCGGGCTTCACCTTCGGAAATATGACGGCGATGATTTTCAGCCTGGCCGGAGGGCTTATGAGCCTGGGAGTTATGACAGTGTTGAAAAGAACGAACCGTTTTGGCATCGTGGGCGGCAGCGTTGCCGGCGGGGGGTGCCATAATACAGGGCAGCTGATAGCGGCTGTGGCTGTGATGAGGACAACGGCGGTTATTTATTATTAGCCTTGGCTGATTGTATTGGGAGCGGCGGCGGGACTGCTGGTGGGGCTTGTATCCGGATTGTGTATCAGGGCATTTTCTTCCTCCGGCAATGGCACTGGAAACAATATCCCCCGTGCCTGACGGCGCCACAGCACGGTGCTTCTTCCACGGCGCCTCATCTGTAACAAGCCCGCGGCACCTCATCTGCAATAACCACGGCGCCTCATCCGCAATAAATCATTGACGGGTTTTTCATTTAATGCTACACTGGGTACAGTTATTTTGAGGTCAGAATGCCGCCGGTAAGCGGCCTTTAAAGCAAAGGGACACAGCATAAAAGCGTTTGGCTGTGTTTTTAAAGTAAATATTTCACAGGAGAGGATACCGACATGAGTGAATTCAGAATGGGAACCAAATGTGTGCAGGGCGGGTATACGCCGGGAAATGGCGAGCCGCGCCAGATTCCGATTATCCAGTCCACTACCTTCAAATATGACACCAGCGAGGACATGGGAAAGCTGTTCGACCTGGAGGCGAGCGGCTATTTTTATACGCGTCTGCAGAACCCCACCAACGACATGGTGGCGGCGAAGATCGCCCAGATGGAGGGCGGCACGGCGGGGATGCTTACCAGCTCCGGCCAGGCGGCCAACTTTTTCGCGCTGTTTAATATCTGTCAGTGCGGAGACCATATCGTATCTTCCTCCACCATTTACGGCGGCACCTTCAATCTGATCAGCGTCACCATGGCGAAGATGGGCATCACTGCCACCTTTGTATCGCCGGACGCCACAGAGGAGGAGTTAAACGCCGCTTTTCAGCCCAACACCAGAGCCATGTTCGGCGAGACCATCGCCAATCCGGCGCTGACAGTGCTGGACATCGAGCTTTTTGCAAAAGTGGCGCATGCCCACGGCGTGCCGCTGATCATTGACAATACCTTCCCCACCCCTGTCAACTGCAGGCCCATCGAATGGGGAGCGGACATCGTCACACATTCCACCACCAAATATATGGACGGCCACGGGACCGCCGTGGGCGGCGCCATCATCGACAGCGGCAATTTCGACTGGATGGCTCACGCGGACAAGTACCCGGGGCTCTGCACGCCGGACGACAGCTATCACGGCATCACCTACGCGGAGAAATTCGGCAGGGAGGGCGCTTTTATCACCAAATGCACGGCTCAGCTAATGAGGGACTTCGGTTCCATTCAGTCCCCGCAGAACGCTTTTTATCTGAATCTGGGGCTGGAATCCCTGCACGTGCGCATGCCGCGCCATGTGGAGAACGCCCAGGCGGTGGCGGAATTCCTTTATAACCATCCGAAGGTGGCCTATGTGAATTATTCCGGCCTGCCCACGGACAAATATTATGCCCTTGCGCAGAAATATCTGCCGAACGGCGGTTGCGGCGTGGTCTCCTTTGGGCTGAAAGGCGGCGGGGCGGCAGCCTCCGTCTTTATGAAAAATCTGAAGCTGGGGGCGATCGAAACCCACGTGGCGGACGCCCGCACCTGCTGTCTGAACCCGGCGACCTCTACGCATCGGCAGATGAACGATGAGCAGCTGCGCGAGGCGGGCGTGCCGGCGGAGCTGATCCGCATCAGCCTGGGGCTGGAGGATAAGGAGGATCTGATTGAGGATATCGCGGCGGCACTGGACGCGATATGATAACTTTATCTGCGGGGCGCCTCGCATACTGTAAAGCGTCCTGTGAAGGAGAG
>JAJQCU010000036.1 GCA_021202575.1 Lachnospiraceae bacterium | reverse complement strand
GAGCGGCGCGTTTCTTTCCTTTGATCCCAATCTGCGGCCGCCCCTGTGGCCGGGCCTGGAGACGGCAAAAGAGCAGATACGCTGGGGCCTTGCTCAGTGCGATATCTTAAAGATCGCGGACAATGAGATTGAGTTCATGACGGGGGAAACGGATTTTGACAAAGGTGCGGCCGCGCTGAAAGTGGAGTTTCCGAATCTCACCCTGATCAATGTGACCGCCGGTGCGGAGGGAAGCTACTCCTACTACGGCGATGAAAAGGTGTATGTACCCTCCTTCCGGCTGGGCGGCACCATCGAGACCACCGGCGCTGGGGATACCTTCTGCGCCTGTGTGCTGAATTATGTGCTGGACCATGGGCTGGAGGGGCTGACGAAAGAGAATCTGCGGGATATGCTTCGCTTTGCCAACGCGGCGGCCTACCTGGTGACCACGAAGAAGGGGGCGATTAAGTCCATGCCGGATAGGGGGCAGGTGGAGGAGATTCTGAACGCGTGTTAAAGACAGGTACCCATTCATAAACAAAAGCTCCGCCGGGGCGGCAATGCCTTTCCATAAATGACATTGGCCGGGGCGGGGCTCTTTTTTTGCGGAAAAATACCGGATAATCTCCCGGAAGACCGCAGTCTTATGTAACGATTTGAGCTGTTTACCGCTTACCGCATCTGCGCTAGCGACCCCATGGGATCCCAGGGCTCCAGCATGATCGGCTCCGCCTCGTACTCCGCGACGCACTCAGCCGGCAGATACTTCTTATTGACCAGGACCTGATAGTTGTACTCGGTGAACCAGTCGTCGCTCATCACATAGTAGCCGTCCTTGCCGGCGTCCTTCCCCCAGCTGTTCTCCACGCGCCAGCGGACGGGTCTGTCATTCTCGTCCAGATCGACGCCCTGGAAGACCATGGCGTGGGTCATCTGGCTGTCGCCGTAATCCAGGCGCTCGGCCTTGGTCATGGGGAAGTCCACATTCAGAAGGGATTCCAGATCGTAGGCGTTTAAATCCATCAGGCCGCCCTCCCGGCTGGAGCATTTGCCCACATCGCAGCCGAACCATACCGGTTTGCCGTCCTTTAACTGGGCAATGGCGGCTTCCTTTAACATATCGGCGGGCAGATTTAAGTAGCGCACAATCTTTCCCTCCACCACATTGCCCAGGAACTTGACGCTGTAGCTTCTGTGGTAGGGCTTGTCGGCAGTAGGAGCGTTGATCAGGCTCACGTAATCGTCCAGATTCCAGCCCACATATTTAGTAAAAAATTCCTGAGGGGTAATCTGCTTTTCCGTGATGTATTTGTCATCCTTCGTGCGGACGGCGAAATCGAAGGCCTTCGGCGGCTTGCCCAGGCAGATGGTGAGGAGGCGGTATACCTCATCCATCATTTCGGCCTTCTGAGCCTGCAGGGCTTCCATGGATGCGCCTTTCGCGTGGGCACCCCTCAGCTGGCAGGCATAGCCGCGGAGCTTCTCAGTCAGCGCGGAGCACAGCTCCCGGGTGGCGGAGGAGGGGACGGATTCCGGCATGGCGTCCTTGGGGACTACGCCGTATTTGCGCACCAGGTTGGCGAACATATCCCACTGGCCGCCGTCGCCCACGGGGGATTGCAGCAGATAGGAAATCAGCCGTCCGTTGGTGGGCTCGTCCAGGGTCTGTAAGATGCTTTCCAGAAAATAATTGGATTTCTCCAGTTTGTCATAGAACAGCGGATAGCTCTGGGAGAGCTCGAAGGTCTCCAGATTGAGACTGTGGATGATGTCGAAGCGCATGACGTTCAGCGCCGCGAACATCCAGCAGCGCCCGCTCTGTTTCTGAGCGGTGATATTCCCCTGCTTTAAGGAGATGGAGTAGGTGTGGGGCAGGTCGCGCACGGTCTGGGCCATGGCGGCGGATTTAAGAAGCCCGTTGTTCATAACGGCGTTCATGGCCACGGTGTTGGCGCGGTCGGAGTCGAAGCTTTTCTCCGCGGCCTCGTAGAATTCTCTGGTAAGTTCCATAAAAATAACCTCTTTTCTTTTGTTGCTTTATACGGGCAAAATTGCCCTCTGCGGGATAGTTTAGCACAGTTAACTGAGGGTTTCAACAGGTTTTTCCGACGCTTTACTCCACGTAAATCCAAAAAGGTCGATATATCGACTACATTCCGTAAATTTTTGTGTTATACTCCCTTCAGGAGGTTGAAATTACAAAAATGATCGGTTAAAATCATATGCAGGTGATGGCTGAACGCATAGCGGTGCGGCTTGCGATTTGATTTTATTGTGCAAAGGAGGAGGTGTATCTGTCGCATTCTCGGCGGCATAAGATACTGAAATTCTATATAGAATAGAGGTGAATGCCAATAGGAAAACCGGATACCGCCACGAGGGAATATATTAACGATTCCCGTGTATTTGCGGATGTTTTTAATTATTTTATCTACAGTGGCCGAAAGGTTTTGAAGCTGCAAAACCTTGAGAAGCTGGACGCTTCTACTCTTCTCACAGTCTTCGGAAAAGACGGGGATGAGGAAAAGATTCAACGATATAGAGATGCGCTGAGAAAAGCGACTCTGATGACTGACGATGAAGCTGCATATATTGTCTTAGGCATCGAAGCCCAGACTCACGTTGATTATGGAATGCCTATCCGGACATTTTTGTACGACGCGCTTCAGTGTGACAGCCAGGCGCGAAAGATCAAAGAGGCACATATGAACGCGGAAGATAAGCACAGTGAGGACGAGTTTGTATCCGGGCTCTACAGGGAAGACCGGATTTTACCCGTGATTACCGT
>JAJQCU010000394.1 GCA_021202575.1 Lachnospiraceae bacterium | reverse complement strand
GGGCGGACCTGATCAACGATATCTGGGGGCTGCGCTATGACGATGGTCAGATGGCGCGGGTGATCGCACAGCACGGGGTACCCTGCTGCCTCATGCACAACAGAAAAAGTGCGGAATATGGAAACCTGTTTCCGGAAATCATTGACTATTTGAAAATAACCCTGGAAATTGCCAAAAGCGCCTGAATTCAAGAGGACAAAATCATTCTGGACCCGGGCGTGGGCTTTGGCAAGACCTGTGAGCACAATCTGCGGGTGCTGGCTCATATGAGGAATTTAAGCGACCAGGCAGCGGGCGGCCTGGATTATCCCTGGCTTCTGGGCGCCAGCAGAAAATCCGTAATCGGACTGACCCTTGCCCTCCCCGCAAATGAGAGGGAGGAGGGCACCCTTGTCACCACGGTCATGGCGGTGGAGGCAGGCTGGCAGTTTGTCAGGGTTCACGACGCGGAGAAAAGCGCCCGGGCAATTCGCATGACGGAGGCGATTCTGCGGAGCCGGTGACATATGGAGGAAACATGGATCAGATAGAAATTAAGGACCTGGAGGTATATGCCTATCACGGCGTCTTCCCGGAGGAAAAGGAGAAGGGACAGCTTTTTTATGTGACGGCGGTTTTACATACGGACCTGCACCCCGCGGGAGCGGCGGATGCTCTGACCCTGTCCACCCATTACGGCGAGGTGGCGCTGACCTTAAAAAAAGCCATGGAAGCCAAGGGCTTTGACCTGATCGAGGCGGCAGCGGAGTACTGCGCCCGGGAGGTTTTGCTGACATATCCCCTGGTCCGCAGCATCGATCTGAAGGTCAGCAAGCCCCACGCGCCTATACCGGTGCCCTTTTCAGACGTCTCTGTCACCATTCACCGGGGCTGGCGGCAGGCCTTTCTGGGTCTTGGCTCCAATATGGGGGATTCGGAGGCAATATTGAAGGGCAGCGTGGAAGCGCTTTCGTCTGATCTGCTGATTCGCGTAGTGAAAACCTCGGACTGGATTGTCACAAAGCCCTATGGAGGCGTGGAGCAGGATGATTTTCTGAATGGGGTGGTTCAGATTGAGACTCTGTACACCCCGCAGGAGCTACTGCAGAAGCTTCACGCCATCGAGGCGGACTATGGCCGCAGACGGGAAATTCACTGGGACCCCCGCACTCTGGATATGGATATCCTGCTTTTTGAGGATGTGATCATGGATACGAAGACGCTGACCATCCCCCACAGGGATATGTGCAACCGTGACTTTGTGCTCCGCCCCATGGCACAGATCGCGCCATACGCGCGCCATCCGGGCAATCAGCGCACCATGGAGGAGCTGCTGGCTCTGAATATAAATAAAGCGTCAAAAGGGTAAGATACCATGGGTTGCTTCGCAAAAGACGCACCCTTGTATCAAAATATAAGAAAAAAATAAATTTTCGCGAATACCCTTTTCGGCGTTGCTTTTTTATGCTAGACTATACCCAATTATTGCTGTTCGCGGAAAACCATATGGACATCAGAGCCTGTCAATGGCGGGGGCCGGTGTTCATTGATAAAAGGCCGTGAATTTAAGAACAGGAGACCATGACTATGAAAAGAATCATGCTGAAGCTGAGCGGCGAGGCCCTGGCCGGGGAGAAACGGACGGGCTTTGACGAGGAAACCGTGAGAAAGGTGGCGCTGCAGGTCAAAGAGCTTGTGGACGCGGGCTACGAGGTGGGTGTTGTCACCGGAGGCGGCAATTTCTGGAGAGGGCGGACCTCGGAGAATATCGACCGCACCAAGGCGGATCAGATCGGCATGCTTGCCACGGTGATGAACTGCATCTATGTCTCCGAGATTTTCCGCTCCGTGGGAATGAAAACCGCGGTGCTCACTCCCTTTGAGTGCGGCTCCTTCACCAAGCTGTTTTCCAAGGACCGGGCCAATAAATATTTTGGCAAGGGCATGGTTGTGTTCTTTGCGGGCGGCACCGGCCATCCTTATTTTTCCACGGATACCGGCGTGGTGCTCAGAGCCGTGGAGGTGGAGGCCGACGTGATTCTGCTGGCCAAGTCCGTTGACGGCGTGTATGACTCGGACCCGGCCAAAAATCCGGAGGCGAAAAAGTATGACGAGGTCACCATTGACGAGGTCATCGCCAGAAATCTTCAGGTGGTGGATATGACCGCCTCCATTCTGGCCCGCGACAATCATATGCCCATGTGGGTGTTTGGCTTAAATGAGGAGAACTCGATCGTCAATACCGTGAAGGGAAATTTCAGCGGGACAAAAGTGACTGTGTAAGGCTGTCTCAGGACGAAAGTAAAAAATGACAGTGTGAGTATGCTGCCGGAGGATACGTTTTTTTTGGCGGCCTTAAGAAACTGTCACGAAATAAAAATACGCGGGCATGACCCGCGAACCGGGAGGAAAATATGGACACAACATTAAATTCGTATGAAGAGAAAATGCAGAAATCCGTGGATTATCTGGTCAGCGACTTTGCGGCGATCAGGGCCGGCAGGGCCAATCCCAATGTGCTGAATAAGCTCAGGGTGGATTATTACGGCGTTCCCACCCCCATTCAGCAGGTTGGCAACGTGACAATTCCGGAGCCGCGCATTCTTCAGATCGCGCCCTGGGACAAATCCCTGATCAAACCCATCAAGAAGGCGATTATGGCCTCGGATATCGGCATCAACCCCATGGACGACGGCTCCGTGATCCGCCTGATTTTCCCGGAGGTGACAGAGGAGCGCCGCAAAGAGCTCTCCAAGAGCATCCGCAAAAAGGGGGAGGAGCAGAAGGTGGCG
>JAJQCU010000331.1 GCA_021202575.1 Lachnospiraceae bacterium | reverse complement strand
GCCCGTCCGGCGTCATGTAGCAACTATTCCTTTGTTTCCGCTGACGTTTCCGTTGACAATTGAGGAAAACTTTAAGGCTGCCATATTCGGGCGGCCTTTTTATGTGAAAAGGAAAAATATGACCGCAAAAAAAGTAGAACTGCTGGCTCCTGTCGGCTCGTTGGAGGGCTTTCTGGGCGCAATTTACGCCGGTGCTGACGCCGTCTATGTGGGCGGGGAGAAATTCTCCGCCAGAGCGTACGCGGATAATCTGAATACGGAGGCGCTCTGTAACTGTATCCGTTACGCCCATCTGTTCGGACGCAGGGTATATCTGACATTAAATACGCTGATCAAAGAGAAGGAATTTGCTGAAATTTATGACTTTGTGCTGCCTTTTTATGAAGCCGGCCTGGACGGCGTGATTCTTCAGGATTTCGGTGTTCTTCATTTCCTGAAAAAAGAATTTCCGGGGCTTAAGCTTCACGCCAGCACTCAGATGGCAGTTACCGGCCCTGCCATTGTGCCCTGGTGTAAGGAGCACGGCATTTCCCGGATTGTACCTGCGAGGGAATTAAGCCTCTCTGAGTTGAAAGCCATCAGGGACGCGGATATTGAGGTGGAGTGCTTTATTCACGGTGCCATGTGCTATTGCTATTCGGGTCAGTGCCTGATGAGCAGCGTTCTGGGTGGCAGAAGCGGCAACCGGGGAAGGTGCGCCCAGCCCTGCCGTCTGCCTTACAGCGTGGAGGGGGAGGGCCTGCACAGGAGGGAGAGTTATCCGCTGAGCCTGAAGGACATGTGTACCATTGATCATATCCCGGAGCTGATACAGGCGGGAATGAGTTCCTTTAAAATTGAGGGACGAATGAAAAAAAGCGAGTACGCGGCTGGAGTGACAGCCATATACCGCAAATATATTGACCTTTATTACAGTCATCCAGATCAGTCCTTGCGCATTTCCGGAGAGGACCGGAAGATTTTAAATTGCCTCTATATTCGCAGTGATGCACAGGCAGGGTATTTGTTTCGGCATAACGGACAAGAGATGATTACCGGGGAAAGGCCGGGCTATGAGGAGGTGCCGCAGGAACTGTTGGATCAGATCCGCGGCAAATACCTGGGGAAAAAGCTGACATGGCCGATTTCCATGAAAGCAGAGTTTGCCGCAGGGCAACCAGCGAAGCTGACGCTTAAGGTCGATTTGACGGAAAAAAAGGCAAAGGCAGAAAGTGAAGCGTTGCAAAAAAATGTAATGGTACAGGAAGGCATACAGGATGCTTCAACGATACAGGCGAATGCACAGGGAGGTATGAAGAAAGAAGATTCTTCAGTATGCGAAGTAACTGTCTCAGGCCTTGTGGTGGAGCAGGCAAAAAAGCTTTCCTCGGACAAGGACGGGATCAGACGGCAGCTTTCCAAACTTGGAAATACCAGCTTTACGCTGAATGAACTGCACATCGACATGGAAGATAATGTTTTTCTGCCAAATGGGATGCTGAATCAGCTGAGAAGAGATGGAACGGCAAAGCTGGAGGAGGAAATTGTGAGCGGGTTCTTCCCTGAGCTTACGGACAGGAAGTCTGGGCTTGTGGACGGGCAGTTTGAGCTGGTGAATAGGAAGTCTGAAACTATAGGAAGAGACTTGGAGCCTTTGAACAGGGAGCCGGAGTTTACAGTAAGGAGTTCGGAGATTATCGACAGATACCCGGTCATCGACAGGCAAAATGACGGGCGAGGTTTGTCAGAGGAAAGCAATTTTGCATCAGATAAAGGAAGCACTGAAAAGCCGAAACGTTTTGAATTATCCGCGCTGGCCAGCACTCCGGAGCAGATGGAGGCCATCCTGACACATCCATTGGCTGACCGGTTTCAGTATATTTATTTTACTGAGAAATGCTTTCAGGAAAATTTTGAAAAAATTCCGCCTGAGCGCCGGGTGCTGGCGCTGCCATATATTCTCAGGCTAAAGGATCATGCCCGTCTTGAGGATTTACTTCATCTGGCGAAAGATCGTGGAGTCTGCCGCCTTCTGATCAGGAATCTGGAGGAGCTCGGCCTGATCAGGCAGCTTCAGATGGAGAAGGATTTTATTTTAACAGCGGACGTCGGCCTGTACTGCTGGAATCAGGAGGCGAAGGAGCTTCTGCTGTCCGATTTTGATATTGTTACTTTGCTATACGAGCTGGGAAGCGGTGAGATAAGCGCCCTTTGGGACAGGAGGGCGGAGCGGATTATTTACGGATATATTCCTCTGATGCAGACCGCCAATTGCCTGTACAAAACGGGTGGGAAATGTCGGCGGTCGGATTTTGGTGCATCAGAGGTGAAATCCGTCCTGAATTTCGCCTCGAATTCATGTTCCAATACCAGTTCATTGGAACTGAAGTCCGGCATGGCATCCGAACCAGAAAAAGGATATCACGCCAGTGCTGTCCTGACTGACCGCTTTCAGAAAAAGTTTCATGTGCGGACAGACTGCAGGTACTGCTTTAATACCATCTACAACAGTGTGCCTCTTTCTCTGCACAATAAAATCAATGCGCGAAAGCCGGGAAATTACAGACTGCAGTTCACAAATGAGTCCGCAAGAGAGGTTACAAAGCTTCTGGATTTTTATAATCAGTGGTTAATGGAAGGACGAAAGCCGGTTGCTTTCCCCTGTCTGGAATTCACTACGGCATTTGAGAACCGCCGGGTGGAGTAGCTGCTCGTCGATCATGTTCGTAATATCAGGTGGCAGTGAATCCATACTGGCAGAACGATCATAAAGAGAAGATTGCTATATATTTTCTC
>JAJQCU010000210.1 GCA_021202575.1 Lachnospiraceae bacterium | reverse complement strand
CTGCTCAGCTATGATTTCTCGAATCTGACGGGGGAGCAGCTGACAGACCGGCTGAAAATCGTGGATGACCAGCGCATCGGGGTGATCGCGGAGGCCATCCGCCAGGGCGTCAGCGAGGAGGTGCTTCACGAAATCACCCAATATGATCTCTGGTTCATCGACAAAATTGCCATTCTGGTGGAGATGGAGAAGCGCCTGGCCTCAGAGGAGCTGACCGTTGAGCTTTTAAAGGAAGCCAAGCGGATGGAGTTTCCGGATTCTGTGATCGCCAGGATTACCGGAAAGACAGAAGAGGACATCAAAAAGCTGCGCTATGACAACGGCATTGTGGCGGCCTTCAAGATGGTGGATACCTGCGCCGCGGAGTTTGAGGCGGCGACGCCCTATTATTATTCCGTGTTCGGCTCTGAGACGGAGGTAGAGGAAACACGTGACCGCAAAAAGGTGCTGGTCCTGGGCTCCGGCCCCATCCGCATCGGGCAGGGCGTGGAGTTCGACTACTGCTCCGTGCATACCACCTGGTCCTTTGCCCGGGCGGGCTATGAGACCATCATCATCAACAATAATCCGGAGACGGTTTCCACGGACTTTGATATCGCGGACAAGCTGTATTTTGAGCCGCTGACCCCGGAGGATGTGGAGAACGTGGTCAACGTGGAAAAGCCGGACGGGGCGGTGGTGCAGTTTGGCGGACAGACCGCCATCAAGCTGACGGAGTCTCTGATGAAGATGGGGGTTCCCATCCTGGGCACGAAGGCGGAGGATGTGGACGCCGCCGAGGACCGGGAGCTGTTCGATGAGATTCTGGAAAAGACACAGATCCCGAGGGCGGCCGGCGGCACGGTCTTTACCGCCGAAGAGGCCAAGGAGGTGGCGAACCGCCTGGGCTATCCGGTGCTGGTCAGACCTTCTTATGTGCTGGGCGGCCAGGGCATGCAGATTGCCACCTGCGACCAGGAGATCGAGGAATTCATGGCCATCATTAACCGCATCGCCCAGGACCATCCCATTCTGGTGGACAAGTACCTGATGGGCAAGGAGGTGGAGGTGGACGCCGTCTGCGACGGCACGGACATCTTAATTCCGGGGATCATGGAGCATATCGAGAGAACCGGCGTCCATTCCGGAGACTCCATTTCCGTTTATCCGGCGCCCTCCCTGACGCCCACAGTGAAAGAAAAGCTGGGAGAATACACCAGGCGGCTGGCCATGGCGCTTCATGTGAAGGGCATGATCAACATCCAGTTCATTGTGATCGGCGAGGATGTGTATGTGATCGAGGTCAATCCCCGCTCCTCCCGGACGGTGCCCTACATCAGCAAGGTCACCGGCATTCCTATCGTGGATCTGGCAACCCGGGCTATCCTGGGGGAGACCATCCGGGGAATGGGCTATGAGCCAGGCATCCAGCCGGAGGCGAAATATTTCGCCATCAAGATGCCGGTCTTTTCCTTTGAAAAAATCCGCGGCGCGGAGATCAGCCTGGGACCGGAGATGAAGTCCACCGGCGAGTGCCTGGGGATCGCCCCCACCTTTGAGGAAGCCCTGTATAAAGCCTTCCTGGGCGCGGGAGTGGATCTGCCCAAGTATAAACAGATGATTATCACGGTGAAGGACGCGGACAAGCCGGAGGCGGTGGAGATCGCCAAGCGCTTTGACAAGCTGGGCTATATTATTTACGCCACCAGAAGCACCGCCCGGGTGCTGCAGGAGGCGGGTATCAGGGCCAGAAAGGTCAATAAGATTCATCAGGAGTCGCCAACGGTCATGGACCTGATTCTCGGGCACAAAATCGATCTGGTCATTGATACGCCCACTCAGGGGAGAAATAAGCACAGGGACGGTTTTTTGATCCGCCGTACCGCCATTGAGACCGGGGTGTACTGCATTACCGCGCTGGATACGGCCACCGCGCTGGTGACCAGCCTGGAGCATAAGCAGGAGGAGCTGCATCTGGTGGATATTGCGGAGATATCAAAATAAAACGAAAGAAAAAGGCGGCGCTGGAAGCCTTTGGCTTTTAAGGCCGCCGGGGGATAACTCATGCAGTTTAACTCCATTGATTTTCTGATCTTTTTCCCAATTGTCGTATTGGTTTATTTTTTCATTCCCAGAAGGGTGCGGTATCTCTGGCTCCTGGCTGCCAGCTTTTATTTCTACATGAGCTGGAACGCCGGATATGCCCTTTTGATTGTTCTGTCTACCCTGATTACCTGGGTGAGCGGTCTTTTGATATCCCGCTTTCATTCCAAAGCGATACGAAAAACGGTGGTGACCCTGTCCTTTGTCGGCAATCTGGGGATTCTTTTTTTCTTTAAATATTTTGACTTCCTGCTGGAGAATGTGAATCTTGTTTTGGAGCGTTTTCAACTTCAGATTGTGGAGAATCCCTTTGACATCCTGCTGCCGGTGGGTATTTCCTTTTATACTTTTCAGGCGCTCAGCTACACTATGGATGTGTACCGTGGAGAGGTGGAACCGGAAAAAAATCCGCTGAAATACGCTCTCTTTGTCTCCTTTTTTCCTCAGCTGGTGGCAGGTCCCATTGAACGATCTAAAAATCTGCTCAGGCAGATGAAAAATGTGGAAAGTATCAGTCTCTGGGATTATGACAGGATTGCGTCGGGCTTTATTCTGATGTGCTGGGGTATGTTTCAGAAGGTGGTGATCGCGGATCGACTGGCGATTTTTGTAGATCAGGTCTGGGAGAATCTGTTAAATTGCGGCTCCGTGGAAACCATGACGGCGGGCTTTGCATTTTCTGTGGATATTTACTGCGATTTTGCCGGATATTCCTCCATTGCCATCGGTGCGGCCAGAC
>JAJQCU010000413.1 GCA_021202575.1 Lachnospiraceae bacterium | reverse complement strand
GTGGTAGAACGGATCAAGGAATATTTCGGAGACGACATCGTAGTCATCGGCCATGACAACTATTACAAGGCGCATGACGACATGTCCTATGAGGAACGGACCCACCTCAATTATGACCATCCCTCCTCCTTCGACACGGAGCTGATGGTGGCGGACGTCATGAAGCTGAAGGCGGGACAGACTGTGGATATTCCTACTTATGATTACAGCGTCCATAACCGTTCTGAGAATACGCTGCGGATCACACCCAAAAGCGTGATCGTGCTGGAGGGAATCCTGCTCTTCTATGACGCCCGGCTGCGGGAGCTGATGGACGTCAAAATTTTTGTGGACACCCCGGCGGATGAGCGGCTGGCGCGGAGAATCCGCAGGGACATAGCGGAGCGTGGACGGTCACTGGAATCCGTGCTGACCCAGTATCAGGAGACGGTGCGGCCCATGCACGAGGCCTTCGTGGAGCCCACCAAAATGCACGCGGATATCATCATCCCGGAGGGCGGAGAGAATACTGTCGGGATTGAAATCCTCCAGCAGTATCTGCGAAGCAAGGTGCAGGGGCAGACGACATCCCGCTAAGGAACTGTCGCGAAACCTAAATGGAGAAAAAGCCTGTCACACAGCATTGAAAAATTCTGTGAGGCGGGCTTTTATGATTCTCAGCCGCAGCTCCATCTTCCGCTGGCGCCGCAGGGAAGGATAAGGCCGTTTGAGGAGACGGGCAGGCCGATTTCCCCGGCCTCCACTCTGCCTCCGTGCTGTGGGCAGATGACAGCAGACATCATGTAGGTCAGAACGGCGGGCTGCAGGCCGGTTGTATAGGAATTGATCAGGAAAAACAGCGGCTCCTCGGAAAGCAGCTGGCCAGCCAGCTGAATCAGGGAAAAGACGCTGTCCTCGATTTTCCAGACTTCACCTCTTGGTCCCCGTCCATAGGAGGGCGGGTCCATGATCACGGCGTCATAGCGATTGCCCCGGCGGAGCTCCCGCTCCACAAATTTGACGCAATCATCCACAAGATAACGGACAGGCGCGTCGGCAAGGCCGCTGATCTGGGCATTTTCCTTTGCCCAGCCCACCATGCCCCTGGAGGCGTCCACATGAACCACGCTGGCCCCGGCTTTGGCCGCCGCCAGAGTAGCGCCGCCGGTATAGGCGAAAAGATTTAAAACCTTGACGGGGCTGTCAGGTTTCTCTGACCGCCTCTTTTTTATTAAGGAAGAAAACCATTCCCAGTTAGCGGCCTGTTCCGGGAAAAGGCCGGTGTGCTTAAAGCTGAAGGGCTTTAAACGGAAGTTAAGCCCCAGAGACTGATAAGAGATGCTCCACTCCTGCGGGAGATTGTGAAATTCCCATTCGCCGCCGCCCTTACTTGAGCGATGATAATGTCCGTTGGGAGCGAACCAGAGAGGATTTTCCTTCGGAGTGTCCCAGATAACCTGGGGGTCGGGGCGCACAAGGGCATAATTTCCCCACCGCTCCAGCTTTTCCCCGCCGGAGGTGTCCAGGACCTCATAGTCTTTCCACTTGTCCGCAATCCACATATCTTCTCTCCTTATTTATAATTATGTTTTCCAGTTCACTGCGAACAGGCTCGCGGGAAATCACCTAAACCGCTTCACTCATGCTGCGCTAAACGCTCCGATGAGCCCTGAATACATGAAAAATGGTTAAGATGTCAAAAGTGGTTCACGGATTGCTCCGCGCTACGCGCTCCCACAATCCTACAGAAACCAAAAATGTATTTTAAATCTCATGTAAGAACAGACCGCTCCGCAGCTTCGGCTCAAACCAGGTAGATTAGGGGGGCAGGAGCAAACCCTCGACCGCCACAGCGAAAAGCTCAGCGATAGAGGTTGGGTACATGGCAAAGGCCACGGCGCAGTCGGTATGTACCCGCTGCTCCAGCTCCTTCAGGCCGCGGATGCCGCCCACGAAATCAATACGGTTGTCGATCCTGGGATCATGAATGTCCAGAACCGGAGCCAGCAGCTCTTTCTGGAGCACAGACACGTCCAGGCCGTCCACGGGATGGGCATTTTCAAACTCCGGCTTCACTCTCAGCCGATACCAGTCGCTTTTTAAATACATGCCGATTTCACCTTTCCGGGAAGGAGATACGGGCGTTTCTGACGGTTCTGCCACAAACTTTTCCATCACCTTTGTCAGAAATTCCTGTTCTGTCAGGCCGTTTAAATCCTTTACAACCCGGTTATAGTCCATGATCATCAGCTCCTCATCCGGGAAGAGAACCGAGAGAAAATAATTAAATTCCTCACTGCCTGTGTAATCCGGGTGCTGCCCGCGGCGCTTCAGCCCTACCTTCACAGCGGAGGCGGCCCGGTGGTGCCCATCCGCGATATAAATCTGAGGGATGTTTCCGAAGGCGGTCTCGATCTGCCGGATTCTATTTTCCTCAAAAATTGTCCAGCCCCTGTGGGTGACGCCGTCCTCCGATGTAAAATCAAAGCAGGGCCTCTCCTCTTTTACCTCCGCAACAATATTGCTCAGCGTTTCATTTCTGCGGTAGGCCAGAAAAATGGGGCCGGTCTGCATGCCGCAGACGTCGATGTGGCGGATGCGGTCCTGTTCCTTTTCCTCTCTGGTGTTTTCGTGCTTTTTGATAACGCCGTTGATGTAGTCGTCAATGGAGGCGCAGGCCACGATGCCGGTCTGGGTGCGGCCGTTCATGGTCAGCTCGTAGAGGTAATAACCCGGCTGACTATCCCGCACAAAGTCGCCGTCCTCAAGCATTTTCATGATCATATCATGGGCCTTTTCATAGACCTCGGGAGCGTACATATCGTATCCGTCAGAGACCTGTGT
>JAJQCU010000061.1:11887-16663 GCA_021202575.1 Lachnospiraceae bacterium | reverse complement strand
CTGTAATACATTACCTTTCCCGGACAGCGGACAGCGATAATCTCATTCCAGATAAACAGGGAGTAGTCTGTGTGGCTCACATCCGCCAGGGTGAGCTGCGACTGGTCTTTCACCGTGGTCACTGTCACCTGCAGCTTATATCTGTCACTGAAGGCCGAGTCGATGGTGCCCAGATAGCAGGAGGTCTCCATGAAGGTCTGGTAATCCGCGGCGGTGTCAATCTCATAGGTGAAGCTGAGCACATTGTCGGTCACCACCGCCGACCCGACCCGGATGCCCAGGCCACTGTCCTGTGCCTCTTCCTCCGCCATGTCCTTCAGCTCGTCCACGTCATAATAGGCCTCGTCAAAGTCCGCCACGATCGTGTAGGTCAGGCTTCCATCCTTTTTCAGCTCAATGGTGTCCTGACTGACAGCCTCCTGCGAGACGGTTCCGCAGCCTGACGTCATCAGTACAGTCACAGCGAGAAGCGCCGCCAGGATATGTTTCGTCTTCATAATATGGTCTCCCTTTTTGTATCCACGCATGCCAAAGAAAGCCTCCCCGTGCTCAACCGAAGCTATTATACAAAAAAATAATTTATTTTTCAACCGGAGGTTTCCAATATTTCAAGACTTTTAAATTTTTGAGGGATACATCTGGCGCGATACTCCCGCGCGCAACAGATCAATTTCTCTAAGGCCTCCTCGGAAAGCCGGAAGCTGTAGAGCTTTTCAATGCTGGAGGTAACGATATGAGAGATGGCGCAGCCGCAGGCGCTGTCCGGCGAGACGCCCCGGATCAATCCCGGAAACTCTCCGTTGACCGCAATGGCCTTGATCTCATATACGGCCCGCACAAGCCTGGGGTCGTAGGCCGGATGAATAAGGGCCCGCAGGGATTGATACAGAAGCTTCAGCAATTCTTTGTCATCATTATTTTCCCTGCCGTAATAATCGGCGATCTCCAGAAAATATATGCCATAGCAGGCCTTCTCAAAATCGGAGCGCAGCTGTTCAAAGTACTGTTCGATATGTACCCCCTGAAGGTTGTAGGCTCTTCTGCCCGGATAAATCTCAAACCCGCCGAAGCAGAACGGATTGGCCGCCGCCATAAAGCGACTGCCCTGACGGCGCGCCCCCCTCACAAAGGCGGAAATTTTGCCCTTCTCCTTCGTCAGGAGCACGATGCGTTTATCATATTCTCCGATTGGTTCTGCTTTCAGAACCATTCCCGTCACCGTGATGAAGTCCTGCATAGACGAAGCTCCTGTCCCTCCCCTCAGAATCGGCGGTATTTTTCCCGGCCCTTACGCTCACACCGTCCGAAGAAAACGCGGCATTCCTTTCAGCTCCCATTCCCGCGCAGGCCGGATCGCTTTCAGGAGCGTCCATACTTCCGGCGCACACATAGGCCAGATAGTCCGCGACCCTTCCCGTCCTTTCAAACTTTTGCCACTCTGATAATTTTCTCATAGGTAAACGCCTCCGATGTCCTTAGTATATGACAGACAGAGGTGTTTCTATGCTGGTATTATCTGCCTTCCTCAGGAACTGTTAAGAATTAACTTTGCATATGACGAAGGATAAATCTTTCTATACAAGGCGGCGGAAGGAGGCGTAGTGGGCTACGCTGACTGACAACAACGCAGTATAGGAAGATTTAGACAAGTCAGATGTAAAGATTAATTCTTTAACAGTTCCTTAGGGTCGTAGCCGAAATTTTTCATCAGGATGTCGCTGTCGCGCCAGTCCTTTTTGACCTTGACCCACAGCTTTAAATTCACATGCATCCCCACCAGGTCCTCGATCTCGGGCCGGGCGGCGGTGCCGATTTTTTTGAGCATGCTGCCTCCCTTGCCGATGATCATGCCCTTGTGGGAGTCCTTCTCACAGACAATGGTGGCGTCGATATCCACGATCTTTTCCCTGTACTGCATGCTGTCCACGCTGACAGCGACGCCATGGGGAATCTCCTCCCCCATGAGGCGCAGGACCTTCTCCCGGATCAGCTCTGCAGTGATCTGACGGACAGGCTGGTCGGTCACCGTATCCTCATCGTAAAAATATTCTCCCTGCGGGAGATAACTGAAAATACAGGTAAGGAGGGTGTCGGTGTTGGTGCCGTGCTTTGCGGACACAGGCACAATGTCAGCAAAGTCCACCAGTCCCCGGTAGGCGTCAATCACCGATGGGATCTCTGTCTTTTTAACCTTATCCACCTTGTTGATGACCAGGATTTTGGGCGTTTTGGTCTGCTTTAATTTTTCCACGATAGCCAGTTCCCCGGCGCCGATATGGGGCTCGGGCTCCACCAGCCAGAGAATGACGTCCACCTCCGAGAGCGTCTTCTGGGCCACGTTCACCATGTAGTCGCCCAGCCTGTTTCTGGCCTTGTGGATGCCGGGGGTGTCTACAAAGACGATCTGCCCCTGGTCACAGGTGTAGACGGTCTGAATGCGGTTCCTGGTGGTCTGGGGCTTTCTGGAGGTGATGGCGATCTTCTGGCCGATGATGTGGTTCATCAGGGTGGATTTGCCCACATTGGGGCGGCCGATAAGGGTGGCGAAGCCGGATTTTGTCATAAAAACCTCCTACAGATACTGCTCTGTGACCTCAAACAATTCTTTATTCTGCAAAATCTTCTCAGAATTTCCTACCACGCACAGAGCGTCATCCTCCATGAAGGCCTCCACATAGGCGGAGAGGCCGCGCAGCCTGTCCGGGGTACAGCTTAAGAGCTCGTCTCTTGCGCGCTGCGATTCCTCATAAGTTCTGCCTGTCATGTAGGCCGCCAGGGACATGGCGCCCAGGCCGGAGGGTGTCAGCGGAGTATCCAGCTCGCTGATGGCGCCGATGATATACTGGGTCATGGTGCGCTCATCGATCTCCAGCTGTGAGATGGCTTCCGCCGCGTTCTCAAACACCTCCACGGTGCGTTTCAGGTGCGGATCTCTGTAGGAGACGAAATAGCTGTCGCCGTTTAGTCCAAAGCGCAGCATACCGCCGTAGGCGCCGCCCTTGACGCGTACCTGTGTCCAGAGGTATTCATAGCCCAGCATGGTCTTGAGCACCTGCAGGGCGCCGGTGTACTCCAGGCCCTTCTTTCTGAAGTTGCCGGCCCGGCAGACATACTGCACCTGGCCGGAGGTCAGAAAGCCCTCCTGTTTTTTGGAAATCGCGGGAACATATTTTCCCTTCTCCACATTCTCCGTATGCAGCAGCCCGGCAAAATCCCCACCGCACGCAAGGCCTCCGGCAATTCCTGTCTCCTCCGCGGTGACGTCCACCATCAGGTTTTCTTTGCGGAAAAGAATTTCGCTCAGCCTTTGCAGCGCCTGGGCCGTTTCCCTTTGCTCCTCCGGCTTCTTCTCCGCAAGAGAGCACAAAAACCGGTAGGCCTTTACCCCGGAGAGATCCTCCTGCACCGCGCCCGCCTTGCTGAAATAAGATGTCGCCCGCGTCGCCGCCGCCTGGTGGCCGCCCTGCATCATGGCGCTCTGGGCTTCGCTTCTGCTCTCCAGCAAAACCTCCTGCAGGCGCTTTAAATCTGAAAAATCAGTTCCCATGACAACTTCCCGGATCAGCTCCACCGCCGCCGGAATATTGTCATAAAGCATCTTGGCCTTCATATCCAGCGTCAGAGTCAGTTTCTCGAAATCCTGATGATCCTGATACAGGTTGATGGTGGGCTCCATGCTGCCGCAGACCAGATTGATCTCATTGAACAGATCCCCATAGCTGTGTCTATCCGTGTCCATCATGATCAGCACACTCTTCAGGACAGGAAGATAAGGAATCAGCTCCTGAGGAACGTCCTGCGCGCTGAAGATCATACGAAGATAGGCGATTCCGTTGGTATAGACCGGATGGGTCAGTACCTTCACGCCGCCGCAGTCTCTCAGGTCATTTACCGGCTTCAGCGCCGTTTTTTTCAGATCCTTAATCTGTAAGAGCGGAATGGTCGCCAGCGCTTCCTCGGTATCCTCCCTGTCCTGATACTCCCGGAGCTTTTTTTCATCCTCTATAATTTTCTGAATTTCCTCCGCCGACATGGCCGCTTTCTTTTCCTTAAGCTTTTCGGCAAAGGCCGCGTCCCTTTCCTCCGTCAGGCCCTCCTGGGGATACAGCTCCACAATACTCCTGTGGGAATTGTTTAGCAGATATTTCTCCACCAGCTTCTCAAAATAGCCCTCCCCGGCCTTCTTTTTCAGAGTTTCATAGATTTCGTCCAGCTCCAGGGAAATAAAGGGGGCCTCATCGCTGTAATTCCAGGTGCCCATAGCCTGCAGTCCCATGATCAGCCCCTTTGGCCAGCGGCCGCAGTCATTTTCCTTATACTGAAATTCCTGGCAGCTGATGGCAGCCTGAAGGGTTTTGGGGTCGATGCCCTCCCTGACCACCTTTTCCAGGGTATCACGGATGATCTGCTCAAACTCCTCCACCCGCTTTTCATCCGCGTCCTTTGCAATGATACTGAAATAAGGCTGCAAAATCTCGTTTTCCACCGTGGAATACACGTCCTTGCCAATCCCCGCGTCCACCAGCGCCTGTCTGACCACCGCTCCGGGGGAGGAGCAAAGGGCGTAATCCAGAATCTCCAGGGCCGTGGCCGTCTCCTCATCCAGGGACGTGCCGATGGACACATTGTAGGATAAATAAGCCTTCTCCTCCGTATCCTCTCCCTCCATCACCGGATAGGGCTTGCGCACACGCACCGGCTTTTCAAATGGCTCCTGCATCCGGATGCGGGTATCCATCTTAAGATACTCGAAACGGCTCAGGTAATGCTCATGGA
>JAJQCU010000061.1:0-11877 GCA_021202575.1 Lachnospiraceae bacterium | reverse complement strand
CCATATTTCCATACAGATAAATAAAGCTGTTGGAGGGGTGATACAGGGTGTGATGGAATTCCAGAAACTGCTCATAAGTCAGGTCGGGAATGCACTCCGGGTCGCCGCCGCTCTCCAGTCCATAGCTGGTGTCCGGATACAGGGAGTTCATGATTTCTCTGGAAAATACCTCGTCCGCGCTGGAGAAGGCGCCCTTCATCTCATTATAAACCACGCCGTTGACGGTCAGCGGCGCCTCAGGGCTTTCCATCTCATAGTGCCAGCCCTCCTGGCGGAAAATATTTTCCTCATGATAAATATTGGGGAAAAAGACGGCGTCCAGGTAGATATGCATCAGGTTCTGGAAATCCGTATCGTTACAGCTGGCTACCGGGTACAGGGTGCGGTCCGGATAGGTCATGGCGTTTAAAAAGGTATTGAGGGAGCCCTTGGCCAGCTCGATGAAGGGGTCCTTCACTGGGAACTCCCTGGAGCCGCACAGGACGCTGTGCTCCAGGATATGGGGAACGCCGGTGGAATCCGTGGGCGGGGTGCGGAAGCCAATATAGAAAACCTTATTGTCATCCTCATTATACATTGCCGCGATCCGGGCGCCGGTCTGTTTGTGGCGCAGACGGTAAACGGTGGAGTGGAGGTCTTTGCTCTCCCGCTCCTCCTCCAGGGTATAATACTGTAAAGCCTGTTCTTTTTCTGTCATCTTCTTACCTCTTGATTTTTTATTTTTGGTTGCGACCGGAGGTCCGCGTTATGAAATGAAAATATTTTCGATAAACATTAAAATGACCCGAAGTGTTACTCCAGGCCCAGTAAAAGGGGAATTTTACCAAAAATCAAATGGTGAGGACTTTTGAGTCGTCCACAACCGGGAGTATACTACATTATTCGACAAAATGCAAGAAATTATGGAGAAATTTTACCTTTTATAACGACGCTACAACGCAAAACCTAAAATTGCCATCTTGGAGCACTGGATCTCCTGAATCAGCATTCCTTTTTTCATCTTCTCAGCAACGGGAATAGCGATGAAATCGTCCAGGGAATAAATCTGCTCTCTGTACTCGGTCTTTGTGCCGCCTCTGAATTTCTTAATCTCCCGCTTTTCGGAGGCCTTCACCTTCGTGCGCAGGTTCAGGAAGGTCTGGTAGACCATACCGCTTCCTTCCATATAATAAAACAGGCTCTCTATGGTGGTCTCAGGATCCACCTCCTTCATGACGTAGGTGTTGAGAATTGCCTGAAATTTAAAGGGCACATCCCTTTCCTGGGCCAAGTCGCCCAGGCTGAATTTCCCGCCCACATAGAGCTTTCCCGTATCCTGCATGACATATCTGTAATCTCTGTATTCCATCTACTGATCCTCGCAGCCCTCCAGATACCCGATTTTGTAGCCGCTGATCCGCATGGCGTCACGGATATCCTCCTCAGGGGTTCCGGTCTCCTGCGAAAGTTCCTCCACTGTAACCTTGCGCATCAGGCTCTCGGAAAGCTCCCTGGCCTGATCCATGATCACATTAATCTGGTCTGCCACCTTCTGATTCTCCTCCTGCTGGGTCTGGAGGGAGGCGATATAATCCTCCATGGCGTCCATGATCTTTCTGACCAGCATGCCCTGGGCCTCGGCGGCGTGCTCCATGGCGCCCAGCATGGTCACCCCCACGGAAAGAGCCACATTGCCCTCGCCGATCAGGTCCTCCAGAAACGCCCCCTGGCCCGCGTAGAGCTTCGCGATATCCACGACCCTGGGCAGAAAGGCCTCGATCAGCCTGTGCATGGCCTGTCCGTCCCGGGCCATGGCGGACAGGGTCAGCGCCTCCAGCTCTCCCTCGCTTACAGCGGGCAGCATCTCCAGCTCCTTTAAATAGCTGTCCAGATAATTCACGTCCTCCGGGGTCATGTATTCCTCCGGATTCACGGCCTCCTCCACGCCGATGCGCTGCTTTTTCAGATAGTCATAGACCAGCTCCATCTGCTTTGGCTCAAAATGCAGGGGCGCAAAAGCGATATCCAGCTGCTCCTTTGAAATAACGCCGTTCTGATCCTTCGCGAGCTGTCTGATATATTCCAGGGTTTTCGCAAATAAAATTTCCTGATTCTGTTCTGCCACGTTATCTCCTTTTATTGTTACCATTCCAGCCGCTTTCCTCTCCTTTACAGGACGTCTTACGATGTGCGGGAACTCTTCGGGTGCCTCTTCGAGACGCCCTTCGGGTGCCTCACAAGCGCAGACGCGGCCGGAAAGCTGTCCGGTCAGCGTTTATTTTACATGCTCATGTGTGAAAAGATGCTCCGAGCAATACTCATAATTTCCCTTGCACTTACTGCAATAGCGGAACTCCAGATTGGGATTGGTCAGTTCCGTCTGTCCGCAGATCGCGCACTTGTGCACCGCCTTCATCTTCGGCGCCTTCTCCTCCCTTTTGGCGGTGGAGACGCGGGCGCGGTTTTTCACCCTGGTCGCCTGCCGCCTGTAGATCTGCTGCGGATTGAAGGAGGTCCTGTTGCGGAGCAGGAAAACGCCCATATTGATCAGCGCCGCGCCGATCACAAATTTGCTGAAAACATTGCCCTGGATAAAGTAATACCCCAGCAAAAGCAGATAAATCACCCCCAGCACCTTCGTCTTGACGGGAATGACAAAAAACAGCATGACCTGCATATCCGGGAAGGTGGCCGCATATCCTAAAAATATGGACAGGGTAATATAGTATGTGGACATGTAATAGGAAGCATACATGGAATAATAGCTCATCACCTCCGCGGTGACGTCCCCTCCCCACACCGGTCCGACCCAGACATAAATATAAACCAGGCACAGGAACGCCGCAATGACAGTACATAAAATGCCGCCGAAAATATAAACATTATACTTCCACGTTCCCCACACTCTCTCCAGCATGGTGCCAACCGACCAGTAGAAATACAGCATCAGCAGGGTAAAAAAGTCAAAGCGGGAGGGCGGAATCAAAACCCAGGTGAGAAGCCGCCAGATCTGCCCGTGCAAAATCTTCCAGGCGTCCAGGGAAAGCCAGGTATATAAAAAGGAAGACCCTGCCTCCGTCAGCTGCAGCACATAGCCGATGGCAAAACCGATCACCAGATAAAGGGAGAGGTTTTTGACGGCGTAGCGGCCGAATTTTTTTTCGAGGTTGCTTTTTCGGTAGTTCATATAGTATCCTTACTGCAAATAGTCACTAATTGAAGCCATCATACCAAATTTTATGCGGAAAGTAAATAAACGGATTTTCAATCCCGTCATAATTTTGCCCGTTTTTAGATTCTTTTAATTCTTTTTCATTTTATTTACCAAAGGACGGCGGCGCGTTTTGTTTATTTTAGATAAAAAAAGGGTTATAATAGCGATACTGTCAGGGGCTGTAGCAGGTCCTGACAGTACTGCAAAAGAAATGAGGGTATTATATGAATTGTAACGCGTGTGAAGCCCAGGCCCGTTTAGGGATCGATATCGGCTCCACCACCGTCAAGGTGGTCGTCCTGGATCATGCAAACCATATTTTATTTTCCGAATATCAGCGGCACTTCGCCGATATTCAGCTGACCTTATCCAATCTGCTCGGCCACGCCATTGAGGCCATCGGGGACATCACCGTATATCCGGCTCTCACCGGCTCCGGCGGCTTAAGCCTGGCCAATCATTTACATATTCCTTTTTATCAGGAAGTAATCGCGGTCTCCACCGCCTTGAAGGACCGGGCTCCGCTGACGGACGTGGCCATCGAGCTGGGCGGCGAGGACGCCAAGATCATTTATTTTGAAAACGGCAACGTGGAGCAGCGCATGAACGGCATCTGCGCCGGCGGCACCGGCTCCTTTATCGACCAGATGGCAAGCCTTCTGCAAACCGACGCGGCAGGCTTAAATAAGTACGCTGAAAATTACCAGTCCCTGTACACCATCGCGGCCCGCTGCGGCGTCTTCGCCAAGTCCGACATCCAGCCTCTGATCAACGACGGCGCTACCAGAGAGGATCTGTCCGCCTCCATTTTTCAGGCGGTGGTCAACCAGACCATCTCCGGACTGGCCTGCGGGAAGCCCATCCGGGGCCATGTGGCCTTTCTGGGCGGGCCTCTCTATTTCCTGCCCGAACTGAAGAAAGCCTTTATCCGCACGCTCAAGCTGGACGATGAGCATGTAATGAAGGTGGAGAATCCCCATCTGTTTGCGGCCATCGGCGCCGCCATGAACACGAAGGAGGAGGCGGACATCTCCTTAAGCGCCCTGAAAAAGCGGATGGACGACAAGGTAGTGCTGGACTTTGAGGTGGAGCGCATGGAGCCCCTGTTTAAGGACCAGGCGGATTATGACGAATTCGTCGCCCGCCACGCCGCCCACAGGGTGGAGCAGGGCTCCCTTGCCGACTATCACGGCGGCTGCTATCTGGGGATTGACGCCGGTTCTACCACCACCAAGGTGGCTGTGGTGGGCGAGGACGGCAACCTTCTCTACAGCTTTTATTCCAATAATAACGGTTCTCCGCTTGACACGGCCATCCGGGCCATCGCGGAGATCGCAAAGATATTGCCGAAGGACACCAAAATTTTGCGCTCCTGCTCCACCGGCTACGGCGAGGCTCTCTTAAAGGCCGCCTTTCTGCTGGACCAGGGCGAGGTGGAAACGGTGGCCCACTACTACGCCGCCGCCTTCTTTGACCCGGATGTGGACTGCATTCTGGACATCGGCGGCCAGGATATGAAATATATCCGCATCAAGAACCACGCCGTGGACAGCGTCCAGTTAAATGAAGCCTGCTCCTCCGGCTGCGGCTCCTTCATCGAGACCTTCGCCAAATCCCTGAATTATTCGGTGCAGGACTTCGCCACAGAGGCACTTTTTGCCCAGAATCCCATCGACCTGGGCACCCGCTGCACCGTATTTATGAATTCCAAGGTCAAGCAGGCCCAGAAGGAGGGCGCCAGTGTGGCGGACATCTCCGCTGGCCTGGCCTATTCCGTGATCAAAAACGCGCTGTACAAGGTCATGAAGGTGGCGGACGCCACCGCCATGGGCAAAAATATCGTGGTTCAGGGCGGCACCTTTTACAACAACGCGGTGCTGCGAAGCTTTGAGAAGGTGGCCGGGTGCGAGGCCATCCGTCCGGATATCGCCGGCATCATGGGAGCCTTCGGCGCGGCTCTGATCGCCAGGGAGCAGTATCACAACCAGCCGGAGCCCACCACCATGCTCTCCTTAGAGCAGATTCAGGCTCTGAAATTCACCACCGCCATGGCCAAATGCAAGGGCTGCACCAACAACTGCCGCCTGACCATCAACCGCTTCGGCGGCGGCAGGCAGTATATCAGCGGCAACCGCTGTGAGCGCGGCCTGGGCCTTGCCAAAAAGCACAGCGACGTGCCCAATTTATTTGAATATAAATTAAAGAGAATTTTCGATTACGAGCCTCTGGATGAGGTGACTGCTACCCGCGGCACCGTTGGCATTCCCCGGGTGCTGAATATGTATGAAAATTATCCCTTCTGGTTTACCTTCTTCACTAAACTGGGATACCGGGTAGTGCTCTCTCCCCTGTCCACTCACAAAATTTATGAGCTGGGCATCGAATCAATTCCCTCAGAATCGGAGTGCTATCCGGCCAAGCTGGCCCACGGCCATGTGAAGTGGCTGATCGAGAAGGGTGTGGATTTTATCTTTTATCCGGCTCTGTTTTATGAGCGCAATGAGACGGAGGACGCGGGCAACCACTACAACTGCCCCATCGTCACCTCCTACAGTGAAAATATCAAAAACAACATGGAGGAGATCACCGACGGAACCGTGCGCTTCCGCAACCCCTTCATGAGCTTTCTTTCCGTGGACACCATCAGCCAGCAGCTGGAAAAAGAATTCACGGAGATTCCGAAGGAGGAGGTGCGCAGCGCCTGCGAGGCCGCCTGGGAGGAATTATCCCACGCCAGAAAGGATATGGAGGACAAGGGCGAGGAAGCTTTAGCGTGGCTTGCCAAAACCGGCAAACGGGGCATTGTGCTGGCGGGCCGCCCCTACCATATCGATCCGGAGATCAACCACGGCATCCCGGAGATGATCACCTCCTACGATATCGCCGTGCTGACGGAGGATTCTGTCTCTCATCTGGCAAGCCCGGAGCGGCCCCTGATCGTATCCGACCAGTGGATGTACCACAGCCGTCTGTACCGCGCCGCCCAGTTTGTGAAAAAGACCGACCAGCTGGATTTAATTCAGCTCAACAGCTTCGGCTGCGGCCTGGACGCGGTGACCACGGACCAGGTGTCCGACATTCTGACCGGCTCCGACAAGATTTATACCTGCTTAAAGATTGACGAGGTCAATAACCTGGGCGCGGCCAGAATCCGCATCCGCTCCCTTCTCTCCGCCATCCGCGTGCGGGAGCAGGAAAAAAAGCAGCGCGAGATTCGCTCCAGCGCCTACAACCGCGCGGTCTTCACCGAGGAAATGAAGGACCAGTATACCATTCTCTGTCCGCAGATGTCGCCCATCCACTTCAATCTGCTGGAGGTGGCGCTGAATAAATGCGGCTACAAAGTGCACGTACTTCAGAATGACAATAAGCATTCCGTGGATGTGGGATTAAAATATGTCAATAACGACGCCTGCTATCCCTCCCTGCTGGTGGTGGGCCAGATCATGGAAGCGCTGCTCTCCGGGGATTATGATTTAAATAAGGTAGCTGTCATCATGACCCAGACCGGCGGCGGCTGCCGGGCCACCAACTATGTGGGCTTTATCCGCAGAGCCTTTGAGAAGGCCGGAATGCCGCAGATTCCGGTCATTTCCCTGAATCTGAACGGCATGGAGAAAAACCCGGGCTTTAAGATCGATGTGAATATGGGCATTCGTCTCTCCATGGGCGCAGTCTTCGGAGATATTTTCATGCGCTGCCTGTACAGGATGCGGCCTTACGAGGAGGTGCCGGGAAGTGCCAACGCCTTGCATGAGAAGTGGGAAAAGAGGTGCGAGGAATTTCTGGCACAGGACCATGTGGGCTTTTTTACCTTCCGCAGGATGTGCCGTCAGATTATCGAGGATTTCAATCATCTGCCCATCCGAGATATTAAAAAGCCCAGGGTCGGCATTGTGGGGGAAATTCTGGTGAAGTTCTCTCCCGCCGGCAATAATCATCTGGTGGAGCTCCTGGAGCAGGAGGGGGCCGAGGCCGTGATGCCGGATCTGATTGATTTCATCCTGTACTGCTTCTACAATCAGATTTATAAGGCGGAGAATCTGGGCACCAGCAAGCGGGCCTCCCAGATCAGTAAGCTGGGAATCTGGGCCGTGGAGCGTGTCCGCGGCGCCGCCAGAACGGCTTATGAGAAGAGCGAGCACTTTACGCCCCAGGCGAATATTTATGATCTGGTGGAGTACGCGAAGCCCTTTGTGTCCATCGGCAATCAGACCGGCGAAGGGTGGTTCCTTACCGGGGAGATGGTGGAGCTTCTGCACAGCGGGGTGACGAACATTGTGTGTACGCAGCCCTTCGCCTGTCTGCCCAATCATGTGGTGGGCAAGGGGGTGATTAAGACGCTGCGCAAGCATTTCCCGGAGGCGAATATTGTGGCGATTGATTATGATCCGGGGGCGTCGGAGGTGAATCAGCTCAACAGGATCAAGCTGATGCTGTCTACGGCGTATAAGAAGCTGGGGAATTAGAGAAATTTTATTTGCAGCATAAGTGTCACATAAAATGGCATAAACTATTTTGCTCATGCCGCGCAAAACATTCCGATGAGCCCCTGAAATCGGGAAAAGTGTTCAGCAAAGGCTTCCACTTTTCCTGGGTCTCATCTCCATTGCGCAGAAATCGCAAAATAGTTTATGCCATTTTATGTTCTATTCTGCAGCTTACACTATACCCGCACCTCACCTGCAAGTATCCGCTTGTAATCTTCCAGATTTCTGGCCAATAGAGCCGGGGTGTCCAGGCCGTAGGGGCATTTGGATTTGCACTGGTTGCAGTGGAGGCAGTCCTCGATGCGAAGCATCTTTGCCTGAGACTCAGGAGTCAGATGTCCCTGAGAGGGCGATCTGCGGATCAGGAGGCTCATGCGGGCGCAGTTGTTGATCTCGATGCCCACCGGGCAGGGCATGCAGTAGCCGCAGCCCCGGCAGAAGTCGCCGGAGAGCTGTTCCCGGTCTTTCTCAATCATGGTGCCGATCTCTGCTGTCATGGCAGGCGGATTGTCTATGTAGGAAATAAACTCCTCCAGCTCGCTCATGCGCTGGACGCCCCAGATGGGAAGGACATTGTCATACTGAGCCGCAAAGGCGTAGGCGGCGGCAGAGTCTGTGATCAGACCGCCGGAGAGGGATTTCATGGCGATGAAGCCCATATTTTTTTCTTTGCAAAGGTTTACGATTTCGATGTCAGCGTCGGTAGCCAGGTAGGAGAAGGGGAACTGGAGGGTCTCGTAGAGACCGCTCTCAATGGCCTCCCTGGCTACGTTCAGGCGGTGGTTGGTGATGCCGATGTGGCGGATTTTGCCCTGACGCTTCGCTTCCAGCGCGGCGTCGTAAAGGCCGTTATCCTGCCCCGGCGTCGGGCAGAAATCGGGGTTATGGAACTGATAAATGTCAATGTGGTCTGTGCCCAGGGTCCGGAGGCTTAACTCCAGATCCTTCCACATCTGCTCTCCGGTTTTGGCCGTGGTCTTGGTGGCGATATAGATCTGATCCCTGACACTGCCCAGGGCCTCTCCCAATTTTGCTTCCGAATCTGAATATGCTCTTGCGGTATCAAAAAAATTGATGCCGGACTCATAAGCTCTTCTGAGAATGCTGACCGCGTCCTCCTGCGATATTCTCTGAATCGGCAGAGCGCCAAAGCCGTTTTTCTGTACTGTGATGCCGGTGCTGCCGAGCGTGACTGTTGTACCCCTTATTTCCATAAAATAAACCCTCCCATCCTTAGCACGAATTTTATCCAATCCGCTTCATAATTCCAAGTCAATCAAAAATATGTATCAATCGCACAGCTGCCTCACAAACAGCCCATTTTTTCATATTGTAAGGCGCTGCTCATACAATCAAAGCTTTTTAATCAGCTGATTCATCCTGTCCTCATGGGCCAGCACCAGCAGATGGTCCTCCGCATTAATCACCGTCTGGGGATTCGGCATATAGTTCGCGGACTGATCCTGCCCCGTGATGGCGATAATATAGACGTCGTATCTGGCGCGGATGTCAGAACTCAATATGCTCCTGCCCACCCACTCCTTTAAGGGTGTAATCTCGTAGATGGAGTAGCCGCCGCGCAGATCGATATAATCAAAAATGTGATCGTTATTATATTTGACGGCTGCCCGGATAGCGGAATCTTTATTGGGTAAAATGATCTCATCGGCGCCGTTGCGCAGCAGGAATTTGGCATGCACCTCGTTGCTGACCTGGCTGATCACATACTTCGCGCCCAGGTCCTTTAAAAGGCTGGTGATCTCCAGGCTGTTCTGGAAGCTGCCGCTGATACATACAAAACAAAGGTCAAAGCTGGAGACGCCGATTCTTTTCAGCACGCTCTCCCGGGTGCAGTCCGCGATCAGGCTGCTGGTGGCCACATCCAGCAAATCCTCCAGGGCAGTCTCATCTCTGTCGATGATCATGATTTCGTTTTTTAATTCCGCCAGCTCCCGGCAGAGGTAGTGGCCGTAGTTGCCAAGGCCAATAATCAGAATAGATTTCATAGTGTGCTCCTTCCGTGGGGGTCATCCCACCGTGATATCCTCCTCCGGATACCTTATACCGCCTGTCCGCCTTTTCTCTGTAAAGGACATGGGGAAGGACAGGCTGCCTACTCTTCCCAGGAACATCAACGCCATAATGACCAGTCTGGAGAGGGTATTCAGCTCTCTTGTCACGCCGGTGGACATGCCCACAGTGCCGATGGCGGAAAAGGCCTCAAACAGCACGTCCGCCAGAGGCAAATCCTGGCCGATCAGCAGCACCAGAATGGCAAACAGCGCCAGGGAAAAATTAATGAATACCACCACGCTGGCCCGCTTAATGGCGTCCTGGTTGAGGCGACGTTTAAACACCACGCAGTCCTCCGTGTGGAAAAGATAGGAACGTATGTACAGAAGAATCACCACCACCGTGGTGGTCTTGATGCCGCCCGCCGTGGAGCCGGGGCAGCCGCCGATGAACATGAAAATCATGGTCAGCACCTTGCTGCCGTTAGTCAGCGCCGCCGTATCCACCGTATTAAAGCCGGCCGTCCTGGGAGTCACTGCCGAAAACAGCGCTGCCCAGAATTTCTCTCCCACGCTCATGCCCGCGAACAGATTGCCGCTCTCGCTGATCCAGAAAAGCGCCGTGCCGCCAGCCACTAAAACCGCGGTCGCTGTCAGCACAACCTTCGTCTGCACCCGGTACCGCTTCCACCGCAGGCCGTTCTCAAAAATATCGTCCCACACAAGAAAACCGATCCCGCCGATCAGAATCAGCGCCGACAAGACGCTGACCACCAGCGGATCAGAGGCGTAGGCGGTAAAGGAGGAATATTCCTCCTGATATCCCATCAGATCGAAGCCCGCGTTGCAGAAAGCGGAAATTGCGTGAAATATCCAGTAATAAATTCCTTTTCCAACGCCCATCCGCGGTACAAAGCGAATGGACAGAAGCACCGCCCCCGTCCCCTCAAAAAGCAAGGTTCCGCAGACAATCCTCTTCACCAGCTTTACGCTGCCGCGAAGCTGCAGGGTATTCAGGCTCTCATGAATCAGCTCCCGCCCCTCCAGGCCGATCCTCTTTCTCAACAGGAGCATGGCGAAGGTGCCGATGGTAATAAAGCCAAGGCCGCCGATCTGAATCTCTGTCAGAAGCACCAGCTGTCCGAATATCGTCCAATGGCTCCAGGTGTCATACACCACCAGCCCGGTCACGCAGGTGGCCGAGACGGAGGTAAACAGCGCCCCCAGAAAGGTGGTCTCCTGCCCTGCCTTCGCGGCGAAGGGAAGCATCAGAAGACAGGCACCCGCCAGTATAATGACCAGGAAACCGGCCATGATCATCTGTGTCCTTGAAAAATAGTCCGAAAGACGTCGGTTTTTCAGTTTTTCCAGCCGCTCCCAGCCGCTTTCCGGCATTGCGCCGCCCTCTCTTTCCCACGGAATGTCAATGAAAATTCTCACAATTCTCACTCGTTCCCATGAATATTAATATGGTTTATAATCAAAATTTCTCCCGCCGCCCATATTATTCGTCTTGATTATCCTTATTATACAAAGAATAAACCTGCTGTGCAAGCCTCTTCCTGCAATCATATTCCACCACAGAATTCATTTATAATTTTTTGTCTCCACAGCAAAAAACGTGCAATATCATCTCGCTCTCGCAAGTTCCTTAGTGCCGGGAAAACTTTTTTGCGCCAAAAGAACATCATATCTGTAAGAATTCGGCATACTTAAATTGTATAACATCTCTTGGCGCTGTTTCAGTATATGCCCTCTCCCGATGCATAAATTCAACTATTTCATTTTTACTCATCGATCCAAGACAATTTATCACAGTATCAAGAAGCTGTTTATCATCATCAGTAAGAAACGGAAACTCAGTTTCCTGCTCAAGCTGAAAGTGATATGCCGTTGTTTCCCCCATATCAATTTCTTCACAAGGAACTCCTTTTAAATCAATAATTGAGTCATGGGCGACAGGAACGGCTCCCATCGGTAAGGCCAAATAGACCAGACCCGTAATTGTAAATCCTCTCCTTTTAAATGACAAGGCATCGGAATACCACATAAGCTTTAACAGTTTTACTTTATAGAGAACTGTTACTTTTGCAGATGCAGCAAAATATCGAATGACATCAATTACCTTATCCAAAGATAAGGATGTGTTTCCATGAAAACCATAATTTCCATTATATTTAGC
>JAJQCU010000010.1 GCA_021202575.1 Lachnospiraceae bacterium | reverse complement strand
CAGCTGACGAAAAGCATCCGGCTGAATATCCCCATGATGAGCGCGGGCATGGACACCGTGACAGAGCACGCCATGGCCATCGCGATGGCGCGTCAGGGCGGCATCGGCATTATTCACAAGAATATGTCGATCGAGGCGCAGGCGGAAGAGGTGGACAGGGTCAAGCGTTCAGAGAACGGCGTGATTACGGATCCCTTTTATCTTTCCGAGGATCACACGCTGGCGGACGCGGATGCGCTGATGAGCAAGTTCAAGATTTCAGGCGTACCGATCACCGAGGGACGCAGGCTGGTGGGAATTATCACCAACCGTGATTTGAAATTTGAAGCCGACTACAGTCTTCCTATCAAACAGGTGATGACGAGCAAAAACCTGGTCACGGCCAAAGAGGGGACAACCCTGGAGGAAGCCAAGGAGATCCTGTCCAAGGCAAAGGTGGAAAAGCTTCCCATTGTAGATGATGATTTCAACCTGAAGGGTTTAATTACCATCAAGGATATTGAGAAGACTCTCAAATATCCCAACGCGGCGAAGGACTCCCAAGGGCGTCTGCTTTGCGGCGCGGCTCTGGGGATTACGGCCAATGTGCTTGAAAGGGCGGAGGCGCTGATCAAAGCCCATGTGGACGCGGTGGTTTTGGATTCCGCCCACGGCCATTCCGCCAATGTGATCCGCTGCGTGAAAATGCTCAAGGAGGCTTATCCCGAGCTTCAGGTCATCGCGGGCAATGTGGCCACCGGCGAGGCGACGAGAGCTCTCATTGAGGCCGGGGCGGACGCGGTCAAGGTTGGCATCGGGCCCGGCTCCATCTGCACTACCCGCGTGGTGGCCGGCATCGGCGTTCCCCAGATCACCGCGATCATGAACTGCTACGCTGTGGCGAAGGAATACGGCGTACCGATCATCGCGGACGGCGGCATCAAGTTCTCCGGGGATATGACCAAGGCTCTGGCGGCCGGCGGCAGCGTGTGCATGATGGGCTCTCTCTTTGCGGGCTGTGACGAGGCGCCCGGGGATTTCGAGCTGTATCAGGGCAGAAAGTACAAGGTTTACCGGGGCATGGGCTCCATCGGAGCCATGGAGAACGGATCCAAAGACCGGTATTTCCAGTCTGCCGCCAAGAAGCTGGTGCCGGAGGGCGTGGAAGGCCGGGTGGCCTACAAGGGCAGCGTGGAGGATACGGTGTTCCAGATGATCGGCGGGATCCGTTCCGGCATGGGCTACTGCGGGGCGGCGACCATCCCCCAGCTGCAGGAGAACAGCAGCTTTATCAAGATCTCCGCGGCGGCACTAAAGGAGAGCCATCCCCACGACATTCATATTACCAAGGAGGCTCCCAACTACTCGGTGGATCAGTAGGACTCAGTGGATCAGCAGGCCTGGCCGATCCGGTTCCCGGGTCACAAAATATAGAGAAATCCGAACATCATATGAAAACAGAAGATACAGAACGCGATATCCAGCAGAAGCTTTTTGCCGCGGGTATCGCGCTGTGTCTGATCAAGAACCGTAAGCCGGAGGGCTGCGGCAACCCAGACAAGCAGCATGCCTGACATCAGGGGCCAGAGGAAGTCTCCGTGGCTGAGCTTGGATCCGCCTTCCCCTAACAGGGCAGCTTCCAGAAAGCCAATGGCATATCCTGTAAGAGAGAGCCGGCCCAGATCATCCCGGAGGAAAAAAGCGGAGTCAATCAGGATCATGAAGAGGGGAAAAGCCATTCCCAGAGCCACAGACAGGATCACGTTATCACTGAACAGGCTCCATACCTCCAGCCACTTTGTGACTGTGAAGCCTCCGTCCGCGCCATAGCTTCCGCCCCAGATAAAGTAAGCGAGAAACTGCAGCAGGATGTAGGCGAGGGCGGGAAGGGCGCACAGCAGGGTGTTCAGACAGTGTCTGAAATAACGGGAGGCGCTGCCATCCTTTTGGAGGATCCGTTTTCCCCATTCAAAGAGCATGATCAGCGCCACGGCGGGGATGAACATCTCCGCCAAGGTGGGTTTGGCGGCTGCGTACAGAAACAGAATGAGCGTGAGCAGCAGATAATATTTTTTCGGATTTTTTTCTACGGGGAAAAAGATACCGTGATAGTCTTCCTTCTTCTGCAGACCCCAGATATCAAGGATCAGAGCGAAGCACAAAAGGGCGAACCCCTTCACGGCAGTCTGGGTGGGATTGTGCAGGGGATTAATGGAAAAGATTCCCACATAGGGTCCTGTGACGCCCAGCCAGTCAAGATATATCCCCTGAACGAGAGAAAGGCCAAAGGCGATAAACGCGGCTTTTTGCGTGTTTTCCTTACAGCCATGAGCATGCGCATAACGCAGGAGCATCCAGTAGATTACCAGGTAGGAGAAAAGGTTGTAGGCACAGGATACCCATGCGGCAGCCTCTTCTAAGGGAAGATGCAGGAGAACCTTCAGCAAAATCACGGACACATGCCACAGGCAGTAGGGAACCATTTTCCAGCCCTCAAGCAGGCTGCCCTGATCAAACTGAGGCAGGTAGACGTAAAGATGGCCGCTGTAATCGGAAAGGGAGGAGCTCAGCTCCGCCTTTACAAAGGAGTATATCAGCCATCCCAGCGCTACGCCGAGGATGATCACGGGAAGATTTCCCTGTTCAGTTTCCGGATTTTTGGAGATTTTTGAGACTTCTGATTCTGTATTCATAGGAGCAGTTCCCTTTCTGTTATGTATTAGTGGTTTCGGGCATTCCGGTCTGAATAGCGGTTACCGGTTATTTATTATAGAATAAATGAGTTAATTTTACAATAAGGAGAAGGGATGAAGAAAAGAATATGCTGCGCGGCGGCCGTGGTTCTGGCGGTGATTTATATCTTTTTT
>JAJQCU010000407.1 GCA_021202575.1 Lachnospiraceae bacterium | reverse complement strand
GGCTGATACCTCATGGGCATATCAATCCAGGTATACTTTTGCAGAATGCTTTTCTCATGGCTGAAGGTCTCGAAGCTTTTTTTGCCGTGATAGGAGCCCATGCCGCTTGCGCCCACGCCGCCGAAGCCCATTTCCGAGGTGGCCAGGTGCAGCACAGTGTCATTGACGCAGCCTCCGCCGAAGGAAACATATTTCACAAAACGCTTCGCCACGGATTTTTTCCCTGTAAAAATATACAAAGCCAGCGGTTTTTCCCGCTCTTTGACAAAGCGCTCCGCCTCTCTGATATCGCTGTAGGTCAGTATCGGCAGGATGGGGCCGAAAATTTCCTCCTGCATGACCGCGTCATCGGGGGAGACATTGTCCATCACCGTGGGGGCGATGCGCAGGGTATCCGGCTCACAGCTCCCGCCGCAGACTACCTTTTCCCGGTTTGCGTCAATCAGACCGTTCAGGCGGTCAAAATGCTTCCGATTGATGATTTTGCCGTAATCCGGGTTGAGCAGCGGGTCCGTTCCAAACTGCTTCCGGATCTGCAGCCGAATCAGAGCCACAAACTCCTCCTTGACCTTCTCATCCACAAGCACATAATCCGGTGCCACACAGGTCTGGCCACAGTTTAAAAATTTCCCGAAGACCAGGCGCTTCGCCGCCAGCTTTAAGTTGGCGGAGCTGTCGATAATGCAGGGGCTCTTTCCGCCCAGCTCCAGCGTCACCGGCGTCAGGTGCGCCGCCGCCTTCTCCATGACCAGCCTGCCCACTGTCACGCCGCCGGTAAAGAAAATATAGTCAAACTTCTGATTTAATAGCTCTGTATTTTCAGCGCGGCCGCCTTCCACCACCGCCACATACTTCTCCGGAAATACTTCTGAAATAATTTTCCTGATCACGGCGGAGGTGGCCGGAGAATAGGCGGAGGGCTTGAGCACGCAGCAGTTGCCCGCCGCGATGGCTCCCACCATAGGCTCCAGGCAGAGCATGAAGGGATAATTCCAGGGGGACATGATCAGCACACAGCCGTATGGCTCCTGCACGGTGAAGCTTTTCGCGTGGAAATTGGCAAGACCGGTGGGCTTTGTCCTGTTTTTGCTCCATTTCCTGACATGGCTGATCTGGTAAGACAGCTCGCTTAAGGTCATGCCTGTCTCACACATATAGTTCTCAGCCTCCGATTTGCCCAGGTCTGTTTTCAGCGCCTGACTGATCTCCTCCTCGTTCGCAAGAATTGCTTTTTTCAGCCTTTTGAGCGCCGCAATTCTGAAACTTACATCCAGCGTTTTTCCTGTGTCAAAAAATTTTTTCTGTTTCGCTGTGATTTTACTGATGTCCATGACCAATATATCCCTTTCTGTACTTCTTTTCTTCTACGCCTTCAGATTCCCGACGATATAGTACATTTTCTCAAGCTCCCCGGCGCTCATCTCTCTCGGCACCGGATAAAGGGGATTGCTCTCCCTGTCCGCGTTTTTCGCCATCTTCGGGATATCCTCCTTACAGATTCCCTCAATATGCCGCGGAATATTCATGGAATCATTCATCTGGCGCACCCAGTCGATGAATTTCTGAGAGGCCAGAACATCAGAGTCCCTCTTTTTGGCTATCCCGCACTTCCTGGCCAGCCTTCCCAGGCGCTTCGCGCAGCTTTCGCCGTATTCCTCCAGAAAATAAGGCAGAAGCACCGCGTTGGCCAGGCCGTGGGGCACCCCGTACTGGCCACCCAGGGAGTGGGCCACCCCGTGAACATACCCCACATAGGACTGGGTGAACGCAATACCCGCGCAATAGGCCGCCCGCAGCATATTGGTTCTGGCCTCGATATCCTGTCCGTTGTCGTAAGCCCGCTTCAGATATTTTCTGATCAGTCCCACCGCCTCCACCGCCATCGCGCGGGTATGGCGGGTGGTACTCCTGCCGATATAGGCCTCCACAGCGTGAGTCAGAGCGTCCATCCCTGTAGTGGCGGTGATACTCTGAGGCAGTCCCAGAGTCACATGATAGTCCAGCACCGCGTACCTCGGAATCAGCGAAAAATCATTGATGGGGTATTTATGGCGCGTTTTCTCATCCACCACCACTGCCGCCAGGGTGGTCTCGCTTCCCGTCCCCGCCGTGGTGGGCACCGCGAACAGCGGCGGGAGCTTTTTCATCACCTTTAAAAGCCCTTTCATCTGGTTGACGGACTGATGGGGCTTTACAATCCTCGCCCCCGCCGCCTTGGCGCAGTCCATGGAGGAACCACCGCCAAAGCCGATAATCGCCTGACATTTGTGCTCCAGATAAAGCCGTCTGGCCTCCTCCACATTTTCAACCGTCGGATTGGGCACCGTCCCATCGTAAACCACATACTCAATCCCTTTGTCCTCCAGTGCGGCCTTCAAGCCGTCCAGCAGCCCCCGAGAGCTGATTCCTTTGTCCGTGCCAACCAGCACTCTCATGAGCCCCTGATCCGCCAGCACACCGGCAATCTGCGGCATGCCGCTCAGTATTTCCGGCTCTCTGGAGGGTAAAAAGGGCCGCGCCGCGCGAAAGCAAAGCTGAAAGGTTCTGCAGTAAATTTTTCGCAGTACATTCATAATTCTGATTCTCCTGTGTCATTTTCAGTAGTTACATAATAACTCCTGTTTCCGGAGAATTCAAGTCAAACCATTATTTCCGCGGCATTCCCGCGCACTTCAGTTAATATTAGCAGGAATCCGAAAAATGTCCAGATATTTTTCTAGAAGACCCGTCCTGGCATTGTTTCCCCTGCATGAAAGCACAAAAAAGGAAGGCACACTGACTTCCTTTCTCCGATTCATTTATAAAATGATTTGCCCGGCAAAAGGTCAATTTCTGGTCGATGGTTGCTATATATTGCGCA
>JAJQCU010000398.1 GCA_021202575.1 Lachnospiraceae bacterium | reverse complement strand
GTCCCAGTGTGCTCTGGTACTCCGTCTTTCTGGCCATTTTCATAATCATGTTGACGCCCAGAAATTCCAGATTCTCCTCATCCGCGTCCTTTAAAGGATTGTATCTGCGCCCTTCGGAGCGGATGCGCAGAATTCCTCCCTCTGGAAGCCGGAGGATTCTGACGTCCATGGTCCCCTGATTATCCATGGATTTTTCCGCGGTGATCACCATCAGCTCCTCTAATGCCAGGCTGATGGTCATCGTCTGTTCCGCGTCAAAATCATTATTCTCGCAGAACTCGGTAATCCTCTCGCTGGCTTCGCAGATGGCCGCGGCGTCGCAGGCCACGGTAAAGCTGATGCTCTTTCCCTCCTTTAAGGCCGTCTCATCCAGCAGATAAAGGCCGGCCCTGCCGTATTTTTTCCAGGAATAAAGAAGACAGCCGGACACCCACAAAAGCAGCGTCGCCAGCTCTCCCACGCAATAAAACAGCCAGATTCCCTGCCCCAGCCCGCTTAACAGAAAAGCCGAGCAGACCGCCGCGGCAAAAACCCTGGTGATGGTGATCACATTGGAGACGGCCGTCCGCATGGTCGCGTAATAATAATACGACATGACACTGTTGAGAGTAGCCAGCACAATGCCGGCTGCCAGACAGGCCACAGGCCAGCGGACATCCTGGGTACTGCCGAAAAGGAGGCCGATCCAGGGACTGAATAAAATCAGCAGCGCAGCAAACAGGATCGAGAGTGCCGCCCCGGCCTGAAGCTGCAGCTTCAGAAGCTTTTTGACAGAAAGCGTATCCTGTTCTCCGTTGTAGATCCCCATCATGGCCGAGCCCGCCTGGGGAACCCCGTTCTGGATGCAGATGGAGAACTCATTCAGATTGTTTGTGATGGCAAAGACCGCCACCATGCTGCTGCCGCCGGCCAGGTTCATGATACTGTTGAGACACAGCAGACGCAGCGAGGAAAACAGATTGTTGGCCGCCATGGGGCTGCCGGTTCTGACCGTCTTTCGTATCATCTCCCATCTGGGCCGGATGAAGTGAAAGCGGAAAGCGGAATCCTTTCCCGAGAGAAAATAAAAGCTCATGACGCAGGCCGTCGCCGTGCCCAGATTGCTGGCCCAGGCCGCCCCGGCGATTCCCATATCCAGCACAAAGAGAAAGAGATAATCCAGCGCGATATTCAGGAGGGTCATCGTCGTCATGGCAGCCGCCGCCCTCTGCGGCCTGCCCTCCAGACGCAGATAAAAATAAGGTACATAGAGGAGCACCTTAAATACGCCGCCCAGAAGCGTAATGCGGATGTAAGTCTCCACCATGGCCGCGGAATCAGCAGAGCCAAGGAAGCTGGCAAGCTGCGGACAGAAGAAATAACCCACGCAGCAGACACAGACGCCGGTCACAAGAGCCAGCTCCACGGCAAGGCTGTAATAGTCCTTCGCTTCCTGCTGTCTGTTGTCCCCCATGGCCAGAGCGGAGAGCGCACTGGTACCCGCCGCGATCAGGGACCCCGCGGTACACAAAAGCAGGTAGACTGCCAGGCTCTGGTTGACGCTGGCAATTCCCAGCTCCCCCATCCGCTGCCCCACCATAATTCCGTCAAAAAACACATTGACGGTTCCGCCCAGAATGGCGATCATGTTGGGCAGCAGGGCCTTATGGTAAATTCTCTCAAGCAGCTTCTGGTCAGAATGCATTTATATCACCCTCTCAAAAAATGGCATAGTTCCCTGTATCATAAAATCGATCACATCCGGATCGGATAAATAATTCAGGGGCTTGCTGTGAGACTGCTTATGGCCAAACCTCTCCCGACAGTCCTTATGTGTTCCGGGAAATACGCGGAACACCGCGGGAGGAAGAATCATATTTAACTCCCTCAGATCGCGATAGTCGTCGTTCAGCTCCCAAAGGGTCTCATCCAGAACGGCTGACAGGCCCTGAAATCTGTCATCCTCGCCCTCCGCTTCGAGAAAGCAAAGGTACCTGCCGGGCAGCAGGCTTTTATCATCGCAGATACTGTATTCGAAAATCCGGATATGCAAGCGCTCAGCCAGCCTTTCCATTGCCAGCGATACGATTTTCATGTCTGTCTTTTCTCCGGCGATATTCACTGCCTGATTTTTGCGAAAGCATACTTCAAACATGGGCGCCTGCCCATAAAATCCCGTAACCCGGATCACATCCCCCAGCTGATAGCGGTACAGACCCGAAAAATTTGTCACCAGAATCTCATATTCCTGCCCCGGCTCAAGCTCCTCCATGGTTCTCGGCCTTGTGTCCTTATCATTCCGATGCCAGGGAAGAAACTCAAAATATCCGCCTCTGGGAAGCAGCACATATTCCCTGCTCTCAGGTTCAGGCGCTATTCCAATAAAACACTCTGAAGCGGCGTACATAAAATAGTGGAGCTGTACGCCCTCTCCCAGATATCCTCTCAGCACAGGCTCCTGTGCGGAGAAGGTACTGCCTCCGATCCCGGACAGCCACTGAAAATCCGGCCATATCCGCTTCAAGATGCCGTCAAAACCGGCCTCACACTCTTTTCTGACGTGCGCAAGCCACTCTGCATCCGGCCGCGGCAAAGCGAGAAGTCCCTCTCTGACGTCTGTCCCCAGAGGAACCATATCCGACACCACATGCTGCTCCACATCCTGCAATACATCCCCCCAGTATTCCTCAAAGAAGCAGAAAAATAACAGGGCGTCGTAGAGGAAAACAGACTGTATTCCCACTGTTTGAGGTGAGGAAAACAGGATCCAGAGCTTCACGTAGGGAATATTTCCGACGTCTCTGGAAAACAGCAGCTCCTCACCGCCCAGAACCCATTGATTCAGCTCATCGCCGCCTCTCTCGTGAAGCTGACGGTGAAAG
>JAJQCU010000391.1 GCA_021202575.1 Lachnospiraceae bacterium | reverse complement strand
CATATGTTAGTCTCCCCAGCTCCGCTGGGGGATTTATACTGTTTCATTAAAGCGGGCCGGTCTCCAGTTCCATTCTGTATTTTGATCCTGCTCATTTTGAGCAGGACCACTTTCACCCGTTAAAGTGCAACTTCTTTTCATGGAACGATACGGGAATTTTCTCTGTTTTTATGTAAAGCAGCCATTAATCCATAAACCTTCGACTGCCGTTCACCCACCCGCATGAGTTGTGGCGTCGGACACTGATGTGGCTCACTCATCACAACTTCGTACCTGATAAATGTCTATGCAGTTTTCAAAGTGCTGGTACCGGAACTTTCGCTGGTACAAAAGTATTATAAAACCAAAAACTCCGCAGCAAAAGAACGTGTCACGTCTCATTTATCAGCTGTCTTACGTCTCATTTTCGAACAATAGCCAGACTATTCTGACTATTCCACTCCATGTATCTTCTCAAAGCGGTTCTTATGACTGTTCCGTGCTTTCGCTCGGTACAAGGATATTGTAAAACAAAAGAATTCATAGAAGAAGGAACTTACAGGTCCGGTTTACCGGACTTTTTACGTCCGGTAGGCGAACACTTACCAGATTGATCTGACCATTCTGCTCCGAACATTTCTAAATTCCCTTATTTCCCAGAAGCAGCTCTTATACCTGTACCGGGGCTTTTGCACAACGTAAAAATATTATAAAATGAAAAAATCCGTTGAAACAGATCGTGCTACGCCTGATTAAGTGGTGGTCTTACGATTAGACTAATCTGACTATTCCACCCCAACAATTTCAAATTTCCTTTTCCTGAAGAAAGTCATACCTGCCTCAGGCTTTTGCTTGATTTAACAGTATTATAAAACGAAAAATCTCGTTGCAGGAGGGTCCTGTACACCCGGTTTAGCCAGGTTTAGCGGGTGTCTTACAGCCGATAAACAAGTGATTACCATGCCTCGATGGATGTTTCGCCCTGCTCAATAAGGTTTAGATTGTGCTTTGCAAATACACTCATTGGGTGTATTATGATGTTGAGGTGATTGAAATGACTATTCGTGAAATGAGAACAACTTTAGGTGACACGCAAAGCCAGTTTGCAGCCAGGTATCACATTCCGTTTCGCACAATCCAGAACTGGGAAACCGGTACGCGTAAACCGCCAGATTATATAATCGAGCTTCTGGAGAAACAGATTCAGGCTGACCTGGCCAACCGTAAAACAGCAGCATTGCCGGAATATGATCCGCAGAAAATCGACCTTCCCAGGCGAAGTGATTATGTAGGAGCCATTTCATGGCTTAAGGCCGTTCAGGATAAGATCGGGCAGCCATTTATCTTTGCTCTGGATGAAGCTCTGATGTGCCAGGGCAGCTTTGGCGGCCGCAGCGACGAATATCTTGTATGGGGCTACGGGGATGACTCCGCGTCCCGTTTCAACGGCGTCATTCTGCTTGGCAGCCAGGTTAGTGCCTGCAATGTAAAGGAAAAGAACGGCCTGCAATACACTGATTTCAACAGAACCCTGGCAGACGCCCTTGCCAACGAAAATATTCTGGATATGCAGGGGATTACAGAAGCTCTCAGCAGATATTATTACGCACACGGAGAGAGTTTTGACGGACTTTTTATCGTTCCTGAATACCAGGAAAGATTTGAGGCGCTGGCCGATGAGGCAGTCGATTATTATGAAAACTAAGAGAGGTGCAGGATGAAACTAACCGCAGAAGAAACGTTGATGTATGATATCATGACTGCAAAATACGCAGTCATGATCCCATTCGTCGCTCGTCAATCGCAAAAGGCGCGTTGACTCGCTTGCACTCATGAAGTCATGAAAGCTATATATGACAGTGGAATTCCCATTGATTTTAAGGGTTCCATGGTACTGAAGGCCTGTCTGAATGAGGCTGGATATGCTGAAGAAATCCGACACACGGTTGATATTGATGCGAACTGGAACAGCGATACGCCGCCGTCAGCTGCGCAGATGACAGACTCCTTGCAAAAGGCACTCAGCCAAAACGGTCTTAATCTGACAGTCAGCCTTTACCGGATGTACGGGGAAGGACGTTCCGCCGGATTTGAGTTAAAAAATCCGGAAACAGAGGAAATCCTTTTCTCCATGGATATAGATGTCAACCGTCCCATTCCTCCAACACAAATATACGAGATTGAAGGATTTCGTTTCCGCGGCGTCTCCCCGACCCAAATGCTTGCCGATAAAATTTCAGTCATCTCCGGCGGCAAAGTTTTCAGGAGAATCAAAGACCTGGTTGACCTGTATTATATTTCAAAGGTTATAGCTTTTGAAAAGAGAGAGCTGCTTCATACATTAGAAAACAGCAAACGGTCTTTGGACAGCTTTGACGGCTTTCTTCACCACCCGGATAAGCTCAGTCATGCTTACGAAAAGTTTCGTTTTACCGGCAATGTTGATAAGCCGCCGTTTGAGGAGGTATACTGCACCGTAAAAATCTATATCCAGGACATCCTTCCCAAAAAGGAATAGGCTGGGTAAAAGTGAACTGAATAAATTTCAACCCGCTTTGCCAAACGAAAAATAGTGGAAACTCCATAGGAAACGCCGGCTGCTTTAACGACTCATCTGTAAAAACCGCCCGTATCTGTCTTATTTTGATACGGGCGGTAGCCTTGAAATTCTTTACTTACAGATAATATTAATCATAGTCCTCTACATTCATCGAAGCATATTGCGTTCCGCTATACAGATAATATTGCGTTCCATTAATATAAGAGCAGTAACTGCCCTCGCCCACCCAATACAATGTTTTTGAACTATTTGTATGAGTTACCGTAGGATTAGATGCCATAAACCAGATTTCCTGATACACATCTGTATAACACAGTCCTTTGACTATAC
>JAJQCU010000093.1 GCA_021202575.1 Lachnospiraceae bacterium | reverse complement strand
TGCTGGTTATCCAGATGCCGGCCCTCCAGATTCTCAAATCTGGAAGGCTCAAAGCCCATTGTCGTATACGGATTCGGCAAATCATACGCCGCCCGCTCCATCGCGCCCAGCCATTTCCCCATTGCCTCGTAATTGTCCGCCAGAACAGTCTTGTCGCCATACAGCTGATATAACTGCCACGGGAGCGTTAAGATGACGTCGCCCCAGCCGAGCGAACCGGCGCCCGCCTGCGATACATAGCTCTTAATCAGCGGTACTGTGTTCTGCACCTGGCCGTTCTCCAGCTGCTCCGCGCGGATGCTGCTTAACTAGCTTTTGTAGAACGCGGTCATTTCCTAGTTGAACAGCGCCGTCGCGCCATAGACCACCACATCGCCTGTCCAGCCTGCCTTTTCTCTGGTCGGACAGTCCGTCGGAATTGTAATGTTGTTGGACCTCTGACTCCAGTAAATGTTGTGCTGCAGCTGATTGATTTTCTCGTCCGAGCAGTGAAAGGCTCCTGTTACACGGTTGTCCGTGCTGACGGCAAGCATGGTGAACTGCTCTTTCGTCCAGTCCCTGCCGCCGGTCACGCGCACATAGCGGAAGCCATGATAGGTAAATTTCGGCTGATAAATTTCCTCGCCGTCGCCCTTACAGATATACGTATCCTTCTGTCCTCTGTAAGAATCTGCGAAAATATAGAAAAAGTTCCCATCCTTGTCCAGGCACTCTCCGTGCTCAAAGCTGATGCGCTCCCCGGCACTGCCCCTGACTGCCACACGAATGACGCCGGCCAGGTTTTGTCCGAAGTCCACGACCGTTTCCCCATTGGGTGTGGTCCACACCTTCTGCGCCTGGATTTCTTTGATGATCTTTGCCTGCGGATATTCCTGCGCCTCAAGCGTTTCGTCCGGCGCATCCTTTACGAGCACCGGATTCCAGTCCTTTTCTTCGTATGAAATCAAAGACGGCTCTCCGTCCGCCATACCCGCATCATAAACCTCACCCAGATACAGGTCCGCCGACCGGACCGGGCCGTCATAGCCGTAAGACCAGCTCTGATCACTGGCGATGACTTCCTTCTCCCCGTTTTCATACCAGATATTCATCTGCAACAGCAGACCCAGGACTTCGCCATACTCACAGCCGCGGCCGATGGCGATTTTGCCCTTGTACCAACCGTCCGCAACTGTGACGGAAATAGCGTTTTCGCCCTCCAGCAGGTCCTCGATTTCATATACCTGGTACAGGATTCTCTTGTCGTAGGTGGTAAATCCCGGGTTCAGGACGCTTTCCGTTACCGCTTTCCCGTTGATTTTCACATCGTAAATGCCGTGCGCCGTCACATACAGCCTGGCTTTTCTGACCTTTTTTTTACAGGTGAAGGTTCTGCGGATGCGCACAGCCGGGTCATAGGGCTCGAGAGGAAGCGCTTCCATAATATCTGTTTCCAGCTTCATCTCCACCTGCTCGCCGCGCATCATGGCGTCTATCATATCCTGCCATTCCCTGTAAGCCAGCTTGAGCGGATTGACTTCCAGCTGAGGAAGCGGTTTCGGCTCAATCCATTTCGCACTCCACTCGTTCGCAGCAAAAAACGCGGTCTCAAAGCTGCATTTTTCGCTGGTCGCGCACTCACCCTGATTGTCCCATACGGTAATCGTAAATTCATATCTGGAACAGGACTTTAATGTCCTGCCCTCATATACGATGCCAATGGTTTCCGAAGATTCCTTCACCCCGCTGTCCCAGACTGCATTGCCGTCATCGTCTGTAACAATGATCTGATATTTTGTCTGGCGCACAATCTCCTGATCGGAGGCGATGATCCAGGAAAAGGTGGGTTTCTTTACCGTAATTGCAATCGGATTTATCATGTTTTCACAGGTAATCTGCTCGATTTTTAACATGTCAGTTTCCTTCTTTCTGTCGAGTCAATGCTCTCTACTGATTCAACGCCGCCAGCAGCTGGTTCATCGCTTCCTTCGTAAAGCCCGGCGCAAAGCTTAGGAGCTGACGAAGCGGCATGCCTTCCATCATCGCCGCGACCATATCCTGGCTGATAGCCTCTTCGGCTGCTTCGCTCTGCTCAGGCTGCTCTCCACCCTGGGCCATCATCTGCCCGAAAATCGCCATGCCCTTCGGATCCGCCATAATCTCCCCCAGCGTGGAATTCTTTGTAAATACCTTTGGCAGCACCCGCTCAGACTCCACATGGACAGTCTGTGTCAGAAGCATTTTCTGCGCGTTTAATCCGATCTGAATTTCATAGTCGCCGCTTTCCACGCACCAGTCGTGAACATCCATATTCCAGTAGGCGAACGCGCGTCTGTCGAGTGTGAACGTCACCGTCTTTGTCTCGCCGGGTTTCAATGCAATCTTGTCAAAGCCCTTCAGCTCCCTGACGGGGCGGATGATTCTGCCGCCCTTCGGCGCGACGTACAGCTGCACGACTTCCTTACCCGGCACAGAACCGGTGTTGGTCACATCGACCGTGACGATCAGGTTCTGGCTTTCTGTGATGGGCTCCTCACTGATGCGCAGATTATCATACGCGAATGTGGTATAAGACAGGCCATGCCCGAACGGGAACAGAACCTCCATCTCCTTTGATTCATAATACCGGTATCCCACAAACACGCCCTCGGCGTATACAGACTTGTCATTCTCTCCGCCAAATGTCAGATAACATGGCGTGTCCTGCACGCGAAGCGGGAAGGTCTCCGCCAGATGACCACTCGGGTTGACATTTCCGTAAAGCACATTTACCACCGCGCCGCCGACCGCCTGGCCTCCCAGATAGGTCTCGACAACTGCTTTCACCTTTCCAATCCAGGGCATCTCCACCGGAGAACCGTTGTGCAGCACGACCACCGTATTCGGCTGCACCGCCGCAACCACCTCGATCAGGTGATTCTGACAATCCGGCATACGCATGTGCTTTCTGTCATATCCCTCGGATTCAAAACTATCCGGAAGGCCCGCGAAAATCACCGCCACATCCGCATTCCCGGCTGCCCCAATCGCTTCCGCCTCCAGGGCCGCATCCACCTTATCTTCTGAATCATCAAAGCCCTGCGCGAATACAATGTTCTCAGCATTTACATTCGCAGCAAACCCCACCGCGTCCAGCGCCGACTCCACCTTCGAGCTGTTCACATGGGAGCTGCCGCCGCCCTGATAACGGGGTGTCTTCGCATACTTTCCTATGAAGGCCACCTTCTGACCGGAATGAAGAGGCAACACAGCATCTTCATTTTTCAGTAAAACAATGCTCTCCTCCTCCATACCTCTGGCAATTTCATGGTCTTTGTCCCGGTCAAAAACGGCTTCCCGGTCACGGTTTTCCTCATAGCGGAAAATAATATGCAAAAGCTCCTCACAGCGTTTATCTAACACCGCCTCCTCCAGCGTCCCGTTCCGCACTGCCTCCACGATCTCCGCATCCGTGATCCCCTGGCTGGAGGGCATTTCCAGGTTACACCCGGCCTTCAGCGCCTCCACGCGATCATCCATCGCGCCCCAGTCCGTCATCACATAGCCGTCAAAACCCCATTCATCCCGCAGGATATCGGTCAGCATTTCCTTGTTTTCACACAGATACGTGCCGTTCAGCTTATTATAGGAATTCATGATGGTCCACGGCTTTTCCTTTTTCACCATGCCCTCAAAGGACGCCAGATAGATTTCGCGCAGCGTCCGCTCATCCACCTCTGAAGAGCTGGTCAGCCTGTGATATTCCTGATTGTTCGCTGCAAAGTGCTTCGGGCTGGTTCCCACGTTCTTGCTCTGCACACCATGCACGAGCGCGCCCGCGATCTCCGTCGACACAAGCGGATCCTCCGAATAATACTCGAAGTTACGTCCGCAGAGCGGGGAACGCTTGATATTCATCGCCGGTCCGAGAATGGTACTCAAATTCTCCGCCTGGCACTCCTCACCCAGCGTTTCTCCAAGCTTCTCTACCATGTCCCGGTTAAAGCTGGAAGCCGTCGCGCATCCCGCCGGGAAGCAGACCGCCTTGATGCTGTCCTTCATTCCCAGGTGATCCGCCGCATCCTCCTGTTTTCTCAGGCCGTGAGGGCCGTCGGACACCATTTCCGAAGGAATCCCCAGGCGCTCCACTCCTTTCGTATGCCAGAAGTCAAGCCCGGAGCACAAGCCAGCCTTCTCCTCCAGCGTCATCTGCACGATTAATTTTCTGATCTTCTGCTTTTCCATCTGATGCTTTTCTCCTTCATTTATTGTCCAACCCTGTTTTTCATCCTGATTCAATACATGTGACGATAATTACCTGCTATTGCAGCCTGCTGCCTCCTTGTTCACGCTTCAAGCTTTATTTTGTGTACTTTTTCATAAATTGTACCATGTCGCTTAATGCTTCCTTTGCCTCAGGCAAAACAGGCACCAGCTGAAAGGTATGCATTTTTTTATGATATACATTTAATACATACGGAACATTTGCTTCCTTTAATTTATCTGCCAGATATATACTGTCATCCCGAAGCACCTCCGAATCAGAAAACGACAAATATACCGGCATCATATTTTCCCAATCCCCATAATACGGTGCCGCAAACGGATTATGCAGGACGTCCTCTTGCTCAGACTGCAAATACATTTCCCGAATTTCCAGGTCAAAGCTTTCACCCAACATACAGTCTGTTCCGACATTCTCCTTATGGCTTGGAAAATCCTGATCATAAGCCACCGTTGGAGCAACAGCAACCACACATGCGGGAAGCGGGATCGCTTTGCTCTTCGCCTGTAATGCTGTAGAAAGAGCCAGATTTCCTCCTGCACTTCCGCCAAACACTACGATTTTATTATGTGAATACTGCTTCAATAACTCCAGATATACGGAAAAGCAATCCTCCGCTCCTATCGGAAATGGATTCTCCGGTGCAAGACGGTAATTAACCAGCACTGCGTCAAACCCCTTTTTTACCAGATAGTACGCTGCCTCCAACATTTGACCGTCATATCCTGTTACAAAACCACCACCATGAATCATCAGAATAATACCGGTATTTCCTTCCATACAAATCCACTTCGTGTCGCAGCCTGAAATCAGCTTGTTTTCTACGGAAACGCCCTTTGGAGGCCTCCTGTCCGGAATACTCCGTTCCTGTCTCCTTCTGGCCTCATAATCCGGAATCTGACCGGAAATGTATTCTTGCTTTCCACGTTTGATCATGTAATAGATCAGACCATGCAGTAAACTCATATATTCTTCCTTCCTATAATCATGATAGTGAAAATTCCAGAAAATCTATTTCACCCCTGCCCTGATACAGAAAATACAGCGGACATTTTCCTTTCAGATGAACCTCAATCTCATCTGATTCTTTCCATGCATCTGATGCATCCAGCGCAAGTTCCGCAAGTGGCTCCTTCGTGTCTGACATCACAATCAGCTTTCCATTCGCGCCCCTTGTCCGGACTCTTATTCCTGTATTGCCGTTAAACAGAAAATATTTATATCCCGCCAGCGTTCCGTCTGTCATACCTTTTACAAACCTGTCGCTGCCCTCATGATTAATATTGGGAATTGGATGCGCCGCATATTTATAAATATGCGGCATATTCCCGTTCGTAAGATTACAGCAAATCGCAGCCGGGTAAGTTCCTTTCCCATTCAACGGTTCGCCGTTTAGCCCACAGCTCGTCATCTCAACCTGTGATATCTTCCCATTCTCTGTAATCTCAATCGGTTCTGCGCATCCCTGCCGTGAAAAAGCCGAGGCATGGGTCAGGCGATGGTAAAAGATATAATACCGGCCATTTATACATTCAATGCTACCATGATTTGTCCCGGTTGCCGCAAGCCTGTCTTTCGGTTTTCTTCCATTCATCCCTATATCGCCATTCGATACGATAACTCCCCGGTAAGTATAATCCCGATCCGGGAAACGGCTTGTCGCGTAGCAAAGCTCATGATTCACATGAGAGGAATAAATAAAATAATACAGATCCCCGAATTTTCTGAGAGAAGCACCTTCGTAAAAACTATGTTTACGTACTTCACTCCCCTTTTGTGTATTATTTTTTGCCGGGAATATACGGACTGGCTCGCTTTTTACAGTGAGCATATCATCCTGCAGTTCCACGAGGTTCGCCCCCAGAATACTATCCGGTTCCTCGCTCTTAATCTCCTCCACAGACTTATTGAAAATTCTGCTCATTACATTTGGCATCGTTAACCGCAGCGGAAACGAATGCGTATCTACACCAAGCCCCCACCCATATGTAAGGTAAATATGTCCATTATCATTAAGGACAGCCGGGTCAAATGGTATGTAACGCAGGAGCGGGCGTCCATCAGGATATTGCACATCTCCATAATATTCATATTGACCGGCCGGCTCATCACATACCGCAACACTGATTGGTCCATCAAAGCCATGATCTCCACGCCCTGACAAATCATAATACAAATAGTACCGTCCGTCGTTCCCCCTCACAACATCCGGAGCATACATGTCCTGACGTTCCTTCGAATAGTGCCTGCATTGCTCTGCGCGATAGATGATGCCTTCATTTCTCCAGGCAGTCAGATCATTTACCGGAGCGGACCAGCACTCATAATCCAGGAGACAGTAACAATCCCCTCCTTCCGCATCGTGACTTCCATAAATATACACACGATCTTCAAATACATGAGGTTCCCCGTCCGGAATATAGGTATCAAGTGGTAAATATGGATTATAAACCTGCGTTTTTCCCACAGAATTAACCCTCCTCCATACATATGCAGAATCATTTATATGACAAAAGCGATACTTTTCCTTATTTACATATCTGATAAAAAGAGGCCTCCCCATCCTTGGACAGGGAGATCTCCGTTCAGTTGCAACTCCCAGTCTCTTACTTCTGCCCTGCTGCCTCTCTTGCCGCGATCTCTTCCTTCATGGCCGGAAGCTTCCGCTCTAAATCAAACTGGCTTACCAGCACAAACATAATAATGAACATAATCAGCGGCATCACAATGCTGAAGCCGTAGATTGCCGTCTTCGTAGTGGCCGGTGCCACCTCAAGCGTCGCGTCATAACCGACGATTGCCAGAATCCAGCCGATTGCGGCAGAACCGACGCCGCTGCCGACCTTACCGCCAAAGCTGGACGCGCTGTTGGAGGAGGCCACCATGCGGTTGCCGTATTTATATTCGTTGAAATCAATGCTCATGGCTGTCATGGTACCAACCAGACACATCATCGGAATGGTTGCAAAGGTATTGATGCAGCCGAATACTGCATAACAGACGAAAATGTCCCTTGTAAAGAGCAGCAGTACATTTCCTGCAATCCCCATGCCAAAGCTGACCTTCAGAGTATTTACAACACCAAGTTTCTTAATCATCGGGCCTACCAGAATGAAGCCCAGCAGGGTAGGAATCAGGCCAACTCCGCCAAGCACGCTGACCAGGTTGTCATTGCCGAAGATCCACTTGCAGTAATAGGTTCCGGAGCTGGCTGTCAGACTGTAAAGAATACAGGCCATCAGGTTCACGATCAGGACGATTACCCAGTACTTATTGTGGAACAGTTTTCCGATGGCTTCCTTAAACGGAACAGGATCCTCTTCCTTAATATCCTCTGCCTTTACCTCTGCTCCGGCTTCTGTCGCGGTCTCACGGCCCGTCAGATAGCAGATCAGCGCAGCAAGAATCACAACGATACCCAGGACAAAACCAAATTTGATCCACACGCTCTGTGTCCCGCCAAGGGCATTCGTAATCGGAATGATACAGATGGCCATAATAAAGCCGGATACATAACCGGAGGCCGATCTCCAGATTCCCATGGTGCCGCGCTCCTCCTGGCTGTTCGTGCGAACCGTCATCAGTGAAGTATACGGAACTGCCATCGCCGTGTAGCATACCGCGGAAAGCAGCAAATTGGTGATAAGAGCGTATGCAATCTGTCCCGCACTGCCTACATTCGGAACACAGAATAACAACACAATCATGATACCCGCGGGAATACCCGCTTTCAGCATCCAGGGACGGTATTTCTCTTTGCCCGGCTTTGTGTGGTCAATAATGTTGCCCATGATCAGATCGGTAAACGCATCCAGAACCTTTACGATCAACAGCATCGTCGCAACAGATCCGGCAGCCATATATACCTTATCTGTGTAGAAGTACGTCAGCTGCCCGACCAGTGTTGAAATCGCGTTCAGAGCGAACTGCCCTGTACAGTCGCCAAAGTAATCACTGACGCGCATGACCTTCTGCACGCCAAATTTGTCCTTGCCCAGTGGTTTCTTTGCCATATGTAGCCTCCTTATTTGCTCTTCCGTGAGCTCTCTTTGTGATGATACTAAAATAGCACAGGGAATTTGAATTATATTGTAATTTCAGACAAATTATTGTAAATTTGAAGCGCTATGTAAAGCCGGTTAAAAATTATCCAGCTGATTTCTTTTCGCAATGATGTTGGCCATCTGCAGCTTATCCTTTTCCCGTAATCATGGTCCGGATTCCTCGCATATAATGTCCGTTTGCCATATGCAGAAGGCCTTTGAACAGGCCGCCTTTGATGCCGCCGGATATCTGCATCCCCCGCAGCGGGCCCCCCGCGGAGGAAGCCATCATCATACGGAATTCCGGGTTGGAATAATCCTTTTTCCCGTCAAAACCCTTTGCCACAGTTGACTCTACTGCTTTGTACATGATGTTCATGATCAGACTCTGGTCCTTCATCTCCATAACGGAATTGTCCATGGTGAAGCTGCCTTTGATCGGAACGGTTTCCGTATACTTTCTGCCCAGCATCCTCTCCCATTCGGCCTGCGCCGGGGTTTGATTAGGGGCTTCATACCAGGAACCCGGCTGCCATGCCGGAGCCGGGATATCCACACCCTCTTTATGGACAGATACACATAAGCTGCCCACCAGAATATCATAGCTGCCCGCGGGGACCCTCCAGCCGTTATCCCAGACCGCAAAGCTGCGGTCACTCAGCGTAAAGCTGACTGCGGCAGATTCCTGCGGTTTGAGAAATATTTTCTGAAAGCCCTTCAATTCCCTGACCGGGCGGTGCAGCCCCGCCGTGTGAGACGCAATGTAAACCTGCACTACCTCAGCTCCTGCGACTTTGCCGGTGTTAGTGACGGCGACGGTCACTCTATCGCCTTCCACCCGCAGATTCGAATATGCAAATGTCGTATAGGATAAGCCGTAGCCAAAGGGCCAACGCACTTTTACATCTGCCTTATCATAATAACGATAGCCCACATAAATACCCTCCCGATACTGGGCGTCCTTGGTTCCATAGCAGCCGGATGTGGGGCAGTCGGCGTATGTATACGGCCAGCTTTCTGTCAGCTTCCCGCCGGGATTCACTCTGCCGTACAGCAAATTTGCGATGGCCTCCCCGCCCGCCTGACCGGGCAGCCCCATATAGAGAATTGCTTTCACGCTGTCAGCCCACGGGCATTCCACTACACAGCCGCAGGTGAGCACCACCACGGTATTCGGATTTGCCTTTGTCACCGCCTCGATCAGCCGCAGATGTCCGTCCGGCATGGCCAGATGATCCCGGTCAAAGCCCTCGGATTCATACTGTCCCGGGAGACCGGCGAATACCACTGCTGCATCCGCTGCCTTTGCCGCTGCGATCGCTCCCGCAATCATGGTATCATTCGTGTTTCCCTTCTCATCGCAGCCGGAAGCATAAGCGCAGTCCGGCATGGCGTCCGTTGCCGATACCACTTTGAAAGGATTGATATGGGAAGAACCGGATCCCTGATACCTCGGATTCTTCGCCATATTTCCGATCAGGACAACCTTCTGTCCTTCCCGCAGCGGAAGGATGTTGTCCTCATTTTTCAATAAAACAGCGCCTTGTTCAGCTGCTTCCCGGGCCAATGTATGATGTCCTTTCATGTCAAAGCTTCCCGCTTCGCGGTTTGCTGTCCGCAGAACCAGCTCCAGTACGCGACGAGTGCTGTCATCTACCGCAGCTTCCGGAAGAGTACCGGCCTGCACGGCCGCAAGCACTTCTTTTTCCATATATTCACTGCCGCCGGGCATATTCAGATCGCAGCCCGCGCGAAAGCCCTCTATGCGGTCATTCATGGCACCCCAGTCCGTCACCACCATGCCGTCAAAGCCCCACTCATTGCGCAAAATATCCGTAAGGAGCCGTCTGTCGTCACTGCAATGTATGCCGTTGATCTTAGGATAGGCGCACATCATCGTATCAGGCTTTCCTTCCCTTACCGCGATCTCAAAACCCGTCAGGTAGATTTCCCGCAGGGTCCGTTCATCCAGAACGCTGTCGGAATTAAAGCGGGAAAATTCCTGCTGGTTGCAGGCGAAGTGCTTCAGGCTGGCGGAAGTACCGTTTTCCTGCAGTCCGCGGATCAGTCCCGCCGCCATTTTGCCGGTCACATATGGATCCTCACTGAAATATTCAAAGTTACGGCCGCACTTCGGATCCCGTTTGATATTGGCACCCGGTCCCAGCACCAGACCCACACCGCAGGCAGCCGCCTCGGCTCCAATAGCCCGGCCAACCCGTTCCATGAGAGATACATCCCAGCTTGCTCCGGTAGTCACCGCCGTAGGAAAACAGGTGGCCGGGAGAGACTCATTGACGCCCAGCATATCGCCAACATTTTCCTGTTTGCGCAGGCCGTGCGGGCCGTCGCACATGAACAGGTCAGGAATACCGTATTTTTCCATTGCTTTGGTCTGCCAGAAGCTGGCGCCGCTGCACAGCGCGATTTTATCCTCCAGAGTCATTTTTTTCAGGATTTCGTCAGCCATCGCAGCCGCCATAAGCCCCACGTCGCGCGTAGATTCCGCTTCCCCCGTTTCATTCATGACAGACGTCCGCCGTTCGTCAGGAACATGTGCGCATGCCCTTTCCACCACCGGCACATTATTTGAGGCGGCCGGGACAACGTTATGCGTCGTTTCTTTTGCCTTTCCACTGTAGGTGGGAGTCCTGCGGGCGTCATAAATCTCGCCGTCCTGATTGTCCGCAAGCCGAACCGGCCCATCATTGCTCCAGTCCCAGGTATCGTCCGTGCAAAGGACCGCTTTCCCGTCGACCTCCAGCTGCGCGATCACCTTCGTTTCTATTCCATACTGATTTCTCAGTCCCCACGCGCCGCAGGAGCCGCGGTACCACCCGTCCGCCAGCTGGATTTCGATGGTGTTTTCACCGGCTCTGAGCAGTCCAGTCACATCATAAGTCTGATAAAATACCCTTTTGCGGTAATCCGTATGGCCGGGAGCCATGACAAAACTGCCGACCCGCTTTCCGTTAATGACAGCCTCATATAAGCCGCAGGCGGTCATATACAGCCGGGCCGTCCCGGCGGGCGCCGTAAATTTTTTCCGGAAACAGTCCACGGGATACCGTTGTTTTTTATTCACCTGATAATTACCGGTGATCCAGGCCGCCTTCCAGTCTGTTTCATGTAGCAGCCCCATTTCAAAGCTGCCCTCTTTCCAGTCTCCGGCTTCCTCCTTTTCATCCCATAGCCGCACCCGCCAGCAGATTCGCTCCCGGCTGTTTAATTCATGAGGATAAACGGCCTCCATGGAGTCAGAATTCACCCTGCCGCTTTCCCAGGCTATGCCCTTTTCATCTTGGCAGACCACCTGATACGCTGTCTGCCGTACGCCATCCACGCAGTTCCACCGCAGACGGGGATGCTGCACGTCGATACCCATCGGCTCCTTCAGATATTCCGTTCTCAAACGTGTCGCGTTCATTAGATGCCTCCCTTTCTTTTTGACGGCTCCATGATAGCACCTGACTTGAGATGCCTCGCCTCATTCTTCGCTTTTTGCTGTATGCAAAATACACCATCACGGAAATGGTGTATTGTAATTTCAGGTTAAATTTTGTAAAATCAATGGATTATCAAAATGATCAGGAAGCGTTTTTCAAAAACATTCATAAAAGCATGAGATCCGCTTCGGGCAGGAATTCAATCTCCCAGGTCATTCGATTTCAACATCCCCTGTTTGATTTAAGTCACTTTCTGAAATGCCATGGCGGGCCATTACATCTGCCATGGGAATGCCAGGCTCATTCCCATGTTTTTCGAGCCGCTCATATGCTTCAAATAATAAAACATAATTTTCTTCCAGCTCAGTCAGTCTGTCATATTCTTTCGGCGAAAGGATGAACACTGTGGGGTGATTATTTTTCAGATTAATATTCATATTCTTCTCAACAGGACGTTTCTTCTTCAGATATGCGTGGCCATCAGCACCAGCTTCCCGGCGCTGTGCTTTTCAATGCAGGCTGCCACGTTCTGCCGGTTTTCCCCATCCAGGCCTGTATAGGGCTCATCCAGAATCACGATATCCGCCGGAACAGCCAGGGCTCTGGCCAGAGCAACCCGTCGCCGCATACCGCCGGAAAGCTCGGCGCAGGGCTTCGTCCAGTCTTCCTCCGGCAGCAGGTCTTTTAAATATTCCGCCGCAATCGCTTTACTGCCGGTCACCATGGCGATGTTGGTCAGGGCGTCATAGTCCATGCAGAGACGGTCCTCCTGAAAGAGCATGGTCAGGCGGCTGCCGTACAGATCGATTTCTCCGGTGTCAGCCGGTTCGAGACCCACAATCAGGCGAAAGAGAGTGGTCTTGCCGCCGCCGGAGGGCCAGGTAAAGCGGATGGTTTCGTCCGGGGCGCAGGAGGCGGAGAAGTTTTTGAGAACCTCGTTGGCGCCGTAGGATTTGGAAACGTGTGTCAGGGTTAATACAGTATCAGCTTTTCGCTTTGCAGGCTTTTCCGGCATCCTCAACGAGTTTCTTTCTTTCACTGATTTACAGGACGGCTCCCAGGCCATAAACACATCCCACAGCCTCAAAAGCAGCTTTTCACACAGAATGCTGATCAGAATAATCACCGCGCTCCAGGCCAGGATTCCAGCCGTGTCCAGCGTGATCTTCGCCATGTACAGGCCCTCGCCGATGGAAAAATCCGGAGTACCGATGACCTCCGCGGCCACGCCGGACTTCCAGCTCATGCCAACCGCGATGCGAAGACTGGCGGTGAGGAAGGGATTTAAAGCAGGACGATAAATATAAAAACAGCGGTTCCACAAGGGCACACGCAGCACCTTCGCCATCTCTAAAAGCTCCCTGTCCGCGCTCTTTAAACCCTGCAGTGTACTGATATAAATCTGCGGCAGCACCACGCAGAAACTGATGGCCACCGCCAGAACCTGCGAGTGCCACCAGATCAGAAAAAGTACCACAAAAGACGCCACCGGCACCGCCTTAATCAGCGTCATAAAAGGGCTGAAAATCTCCTCCAAAATCTGAAACCTGGCGCTGAGCACCGCCAGCAGAAAGCCCACAGAAAATCCCAGCCCGAAACCCGCCCCAATGCGCAAAAAGGAAAACCAGATGGTTTTCCAGAACGCAAAGGTGATGACCCTCTGAAAGAGGGCAGCCATGGTTGTGACCGGCCCTACTAAGAGGATCTGGTTGTCCACCCACAAGCTTAAAAGCTGCCATAGAAGCAGCCATCCCAGAATGATGATAAATTTTCGTATGATTTTCCTGACGAAATCGGACATAGACTATAATCTCATTTGCGGAATGAATGTATACTCAAAAAACACTCATCTGCCCTTTTTATCAATGACGGATCATAACCTGATACAGTCAATTCCGCTGCTAGATCGCGATCTGTCATCAGGTATTTCATGCAATCATGCGGTACTGAAGCTACTCAGCAGCGATATAATAAAAGTCATCCCCCGGCAATGCGCCGCCCACCATATCCGGGCTCTGGGAATAGAGCACTTCCAGATAGCCGGAAAGCTTCTCTTTCATTTCTTCCCCATCAATATAGACGATATTGCACTCCGGGATAGCTTTCTCAGCAATCGCGGCGCTGCCCACGATACCGGCCTCCGCCACCAGCTCTGCGGTATGCTCCACATCCGTCACGGCTTCCTCAGCGCTTGCCTTTCTCTCCGCCATGAAATTCAGGACTGCTTCCTCATGCTCCTCCAGAAATTCGGTGCGCACAATGGTCACGCCGGTGACCAGGGCATTGTCCGTACCCTGCTGCTCCTGCAGCGTATTCCACACCTCATTGATATCCACAGCCACCCGCAGGGCTTCATTCTGATTGCATGCAACCGTCACAAAGGGCTGAGGCAGCAGGCCGATAGCCGTGGAATCCTCCGCGAGAATTGCAGCCACCTCGGAAGACTCAGACTTATATTCCAGCGTGCAGTCTGTGATGCCGTAACCCGCCAGCAGATACTGCAGGGCGTAATCCGGCGTGGTGCCTTTGCTGGGCAGATATACTGTCCGGCCACTCAGATCCTCGATGCTGTTCACCGTCTCGTCTCCGGTCACCAGATAAAGCACACTCAGCGTATTGATATCCAGCACCGTGACGCCGCCCTCGGTTTTATTGTACAGAGTGCTGGCCGCATTGGCGGGAATCAGGATAATATCCAGCTCGCCTTTTACCAGCGCAGTGGTAATCTCATCCGCGGCTGTGGCGATGGTAAACTCATAATTGCCGACAGACTCGCCGTTCCCGGAATCCTCCATCAGCTGCACCAGGCCCATGGTGGTGGGTCCGGACAGGGAACCGATGCGGATTACAGTATCATCTGACAGTGTCGCTTCCTCTTCTTCCTCTACTGATGTGTCCTCTGTCTCCGCGTCAGCCTCCGCCTGCGCGGTTTCGTCTGTCGTTTCCTCATCTGCAGAGGCCTCCGTCTCCGCTTCTGTTTCCACGGTCTCCTCTGTCGTGGTCTGAGTGATGCCGCAGCCACCAAACAGGCCGCACACCAGTGCCATAGAACACATCATCGCCAGTAGTTTCTTTTTCATAATCTCCTCCATCATTGACTGTTCCACAAAACACAGCATCCAGCGTTATGATTCATGGTTCTCCGCTCCACATCTGCGAAAGCATTGCCTCCTATCCGACATGGCAACGTCCTCCATTCCATCATATCCGGTAAATGACTGTTCTGTCTTTCGCATTTACACAAAAGGTTCCGGCAGAGGTTAGTCTGCCGAAACCATTTTACTATATCTTCGCTTCCATTGCTACATTAACTTTCTCTTTGCGTGTTTTTTATTTCATACAAAGTTACTATTCACAGCCGACTTGGGAGATATAAACGGACTCGTCAAGCGTAGTTTGCTTGTAAGAGGCTGATTATATCTCTCAAGGTAACTGTGAAGCGATCACTTCCTCAGTATTTCCGCGGCATCTCCCAGGCGTGATGATCCGTATGCAGGAGCTGATGCGACTTGTGCCCGTTGGGCTCGCCGAAGAAGTTCTCATACAGCTTCTGCACGTCCTGATTCTCATGAGAAAACCGGGTGGGCGCTTCTTTGTCCAGGCTGCGCAGCGTCCCGCCGCGCTCCACCGCCAGCTCCTCGCCGTCGTGGATGGGCTGTCCGCCGCCGCCCGCGCAGCCACCGGGGCAGGCCATGATCTCCACGAAATCATAGTGCACGTCGCCGCGCTTGAGCGCCTCGATGAGCTTCCCGGTGTTACCCAGGCCGCTGGTCACCGCCGTCTTAATCTCCAGCCCCTTGATATGATATACCGCCTCGGTCCAGCCCTGCTGATAAACCGCCGGCCTGGCCTCCTTAAATATGTCGATATCCGGATTCTCACCCACCAGCAGATAATAAGCGCTGCGCAGAGCAGCCTCCATAACGCCGCCCGTGGTGCCGAAAATCACACCCGCGCCGGTGCCGTCCTGCATCAGCTGATCGCATTCCACATCCTTTAAACTCTTCGGATCAATATGAGCCGTGCGGATCATGCGGTTCAGCTCCCTTGTGGTCAGGGAGATATCCACATCATGCCCCTGATATTCCTCATAGAAGAGCTCCATATTGACCTCGCCCTTCTTGGCTGTACAGGGCATGATGGAAACCGTCACCATATCCTCCGGGGACACTCCGATCTGCTGCGCGAAGAAGGTCTTCATCACCGCGCCGAACATCTGCTGGGGCGACTTGGCGCTGGAAAGCCGGTCCGTCAGCTCCGGATACTGGGACTTGATATACCGGACCCAGCCCGGGCAGCAGGAGGTAAACATGGGCATCTTCGCCGTGTCTCCTTTAGAGAAACGGTCAATAAACTCCGTCCCCTCCTCCATAATTGTCAGATCCGCGGTAAAAACAGTGTCAAACACATAGTCAAAGCCTATCCGGCGAAGGGCATCCGCAATCCTGCCCATGGTGGCTTCCTCTCTGGAAAGCCCCAGCTCCTCGCCCCAGGCCGCCCGCACCGCCGGCGCCACCTGCACCACGGTAATCTTACGCTTATCGCCGATGGCGTCCCACACGCGGTCCGTATCGTCCCTCTCGCGCAGCGCCCCCACCGGGCAGTGGGTAATGCACTGGCCGCAGAGGGTACACTCCGTATCCTCGATCTTACGATTGCCGCGCACTGTCACACTGAGTCTGTCAGAGGTGCCGTTGGTATCCCAGATATGAATGCCCTGCACCTTGTCGCAGATCTCCACACAGCGCATACACTTGATGCACTTGCTGTTGTCCCTGATCAGCGGGAACTTACGATTCCAGTCAGATTTCTCAATATGCTTCTCAAAGGGCACATCCAGAACGTTCAGCTCCTTGGCAACACTCTGCAGAGAACAGTTCTCATTGCGGATACAGAATGCGCAGTTGGTCTCATGCTGGCTTAAGAGCATCTGCACGTTCTTTTTGCGATTCCTGATGACCTTGGGGCTGTTGGTGGAAATCACCATGCCCTCCTCCACCACGTTATTGCAGGAGGCTACCAGCTTCTCCTTGCCCTCTATCTCCACCACGCAGACGCGGCAGGAGCCGAGCTCATTCAGATCCTTTAAATAGCACAGGGTCGGAATCCGGATTCCCGCCTGTCTGGCCGCGTCCAGAATACTGGTCCCCTCCGGAACGGACACTTGTACTTTATCAATCGTCAGGTTTACCATACGCTCTTCCGCCCTCCTTTGATTGGTCGATAACCAAAGTGATCGCAGCGCAGG
>JAJQCU010000326.1 GCA_021202575.1 Lachnospiraceae bacterium | reverse complement strand
GCTATGTGTAGATCACGGTCCTCACCGAAACAATAAAAAAAAGAGTGTGCATGGATCAGTTCATGGTGGATGTGACGGATATCCCCGGGGCCGCCTGCGGCGATTCGGTGACTCTCATCGGAAGCGACGGAGAGGAGCGTATTTCCATGGAGGAGCTGGGGGAGATGAGCCATCGCTTCAACTATGAGTTCGCCTGTGATCTCGGCAAACGCCTGCCCAGAGTTTTTTATTATCAGGAAAAACCGGCGGTGTATATGGATCAGTTTTCACCGCAGCTTCATTCTCTGAAAAAATAAATCCGCGAAGTGAATACCTTTTTACAAAACCAGCCATACTATAAACCAGAAAGAGGTGAAACGGCGCCGGTATCCGGCGCCCATGACATCCTGGCCCAGGCTGCATAGAAAGGATGGTTTGATATGAAAAGGGGAGACATTTATTACGCGGATTTAAGACCGGTAGTGGGAAGCGAGCAGGGCGGAGTCCGTCCGGTGCTGATTATTCAGAATGACGTGGGCAACCGCCACAGCCCGACGGTGATCTGCGCCGCCATCACAAGCAAGCTGGACAAAAACAAGCTGCCCACACATATCCATATTTCCGCCAGTACCTATCATATGGAAAAGGATTCCGTGATTCTGCTGGAGCAGCTTCGTACCATAGACAAGACCCGGCTGAAGGATAAGGTCTGCCACCTGGACGAGGCCATTATGGGACAGGTGGACAGCGCCTTAAGTGTTTCCCTTTCCCTGCCTCAGCAGCCGGGAACTGGCGAAAGGACGACAGTGGAGGGGAAATTTACGGGAATGGCCGGCGTCCGGGGGTGATTATTTTCCGGAAAAGGAGCCGGGCGTGAGGCGCCAGCCGGGGAAACTGCCAGCCGGGAAACCGGGGTTCAAGGTTGACGAAAAGGCTTTCTTTTGCTATAGTTATGATAAAAACGAAGGGATAAAGGAGTTATTATTTTATGTCAGACGATGGAGACGGACCCTGTAGGGGCCTGATCTTAAGTTTAACGAAAACCGGGATTCCGGATATCGAGGTATTCGGAATTCCATTGCTACATATTCTGGTGCCGGTTCTTTTCTTTCTGCTTTTGCTGGCTCTTTTCACGGCGCTGGGCGTGTTTTTGCCCGGAAAGCTTGTGAAGCTGGTGAGGGAAGGTGTGGAAAAGCTTCTGCGGGGCGGGGACGTCCCGTCCGCGGAGGATGACACCGAGCAGGAAATTATAGACCTGGTCAATGAAGGCCATGAACAGGGCGTGATCGAGGACAGCGAGGTGGAGATGATCAGCAATATTTTCGCGTATTCCGATAAGGAAGCGCAGGATATTATGACTCATCGCTCCAATATGGAGGCCTTTGACGGGGAAACGCCGTTTCCGGAGGCGGTCAGCCGGCTTTTATCCGGGCAGAATTCCAGATATCCGGTTTATGAGGAGAATCTGGACCATATTACAGGCATCTTATATCTGAAGGATGCTCTGCGCTATCAGAATACCCACCCGGAAGAAGACCGACCCATCGGACAGATTGAGGGGCTTTTGCGCAAGACGCAGTTTACCCTGATAACCACGAATATCGACGATCTTTTCAAGACGCTGCAGTCCACGAAGGTACAGATGGCGATTGTCATCGATGAGTACGGGCAGACGGCGGGGCTGGTTACCATGGAGGACATTCTGGAGGAGATCGTGGGCAATATCCAGGATGAGTATGACGATGAGCAGGAATTCATCGATTCCAGGAGTGAGGACGCCTGGGTGATGGAGGGGCTGACGCCCTTAGAGGACATAGAGGACAGGCTGGGGATCACCTTTGACGAAACCGAATTTGACACATTGAACGGTTTTCTGATCCGCCGGCTGGATCATATCCCCCGGGAGGGGGAGGAGTTTGAGTGCGAGTACAAGGGATACCTTTTCAGGGTCCTTTCTGTGGAAAATATGCGGATACAGAGCGTGCTCGTGACAAAAAAGGCGGAGGAGCCTTTACAGGAAACAGAACACGGGGAGGAAGGATAAGCAAATGTCAGGACATTCAAAATTTTCAAACATCAAGGCCAAAAAAGAGAAAAACGACGCCGCCAGGGGTAAAATCTTTACCATCATCGGCCGCGAGATCGCGGTGGCGGTAAAGGAGGGCGGACCCGACCCGGCCAACAACTCAAAGCTTTATCAGGTTGTACTGAAGGCCAAGGCCAACAATATGCCCAACGATACCATCGAGAGAGGCATTAAAAAGGCCAGCGGAGAGCTTGGAAGCGTAAATTATGAAAATATTACATATGAAGGCTATGGCCCCGGCGGCACCGCCATCATTGTCAAAACGCTGACGGACAATAAAAACCGGACTGCCTCCAGTGTGAGAAGCGCCTTTACCAAGGGGCAGGGAAGCATCGGGACCCCCGGCTGCGTGTCCTTTATGTTTGACGAGAAGGGACAGATTATCATTGATAAGGAAGAATATGAGGCTGAGGACGCGGATGAGCTGATGATGACCGTGCTGGACGCGGGAGCGGAGGATTTCGCGGAGGAAGAGGACTCATATGAGGTGATCACCGCTCCGGAGGATTTAGAGAGCGTGCGGAAGGCTCTGGAGGAGGCGGGTATCCCCATGGCCAGCGCGGAGGTGACCATGATTCCTCAGAATTATGTGACGCTGACGGATGAGAATCACATCAAGTGCCTGAACAGAATTCTGGATATTCTGGATGAGGATGATGATGTACAGGCGGTGTATCATAACTGGGACGAGTAGAGCAGGTTATATTCGGGCCGGAATGAGCAGGGCCAAATCATGCTTCTCACGGATTTTTGACATTGGCCGCTGGTACAGGGAAGCTTTTGACGCGGAATGCACATGATATGGGAGTGA
>JAJQCU010000232.1 GCA_021202575.1 Lachnospiraceae bacterium | reverse complement strand
AAATAAAGCTGGTAATATACAGGTAATTGGCTGCCCCGGCCTGCCAGAACATACTCATCTTCCAGTTGGCGTTCAATCCCACAAGCATGCCAATGGCCGCAAAAAAGGCTGTCGCCCTGCGGACGCCGGCAATGGTACAGATAATCAGGCACAACAAAAGTGTCATGGCCACATTCAGGATATCCGCCGCATTTTCGCCAGCCAGCAGCGTCAGCTGCAATATGGCGTGGGTCAGGCTGCGTCCTCCCCAGTTAAAATAATGCCAGATCTGGCTTGTAATAATGTCGCCAATTCCCGTAATGGGCTCCTCCGAGGAAAGCATGGTAGAATACCAGAGGTCGTCCATCATAAAGGGAATATAGCGGTTGGTCAGATAAATCACCGCCACAGAGACCAGAATCAGAAGAATGGAGACGATTTGAAATACCCGGCGTAATTTTGTTTCTTTATCCATGAAATACGGCTCTTTTCGTGTTATTACTCCGGATATTATACTCTTTATGGGAAATTATGGCAAGAAAAAAGAACGGAATTAAGAGGCGTGTATAAGAAAAAAGAGCAGAGTTAAGAGACGCCCCCTTTGAAGAGGGCGCCTCTTTTTAAAAGCACAATAATTTACATCATATCCTGCTGCGGCATCTGCGGAGCCGGGGGTTCCTTGATGGTAGCCACAACGCTCTCGGTGGTCAGCAGGCTGCTGGCTACGCTGGTGGCGTTCTGCAGGGCGCTTCTGGTCACCTTGGCGGGGTCCAGGATACCGGCAGTCACCATATCCACATACTGTTCGGTCAGCACGTCAAAGCCGGTGCCCTCCTGTGCCTCGTATACCTTATTGATGATAACGCTGCCCTCAAGGCCTGCGTTGTAAGCGATATGATACAGAGGAGCCTCCAGGGCCTTCAGCACGATCTGCGCTCCGGTCTTCTCATCGCCCTCCAGGGTATCCGCCAGAGCGGCAACCTTCTTGGAAGCGTGGATATAAGCGGAACCGCCGCCGGACACAACGCCCTCCTCCACGGCTGCCCTTGTAGCTGCCAAGGCGTCCTCCATGCGAAGCTTCATCTCCTTTAACTCAGGCTCGGTAGCCGCGCCCACACGGATGACGGCCACACCGCCGGCCAGCTTTGCCAGGCGCTCCTGAAGCTTTTCCTTGTCAAAGTCAGAGGTGGTCTCCTCGATCTGCTTCTTAATCTGCGCAATTCTGGCGGCGATCTCGGACTTATCTCCCTCGCCGTCCACAATCACGGTGTTCTCCTTCTGAACCTTTACGCTCTTGGCACGGCCGAGCATATCCATGGTGGTCTCCTTCAGCTCATAGCCAAGCTCCTCGCTGATGACCTTGCCGCCGGTCAGGATCGCGATATCCTGCAGCTGCTCCTTCCTGCGGTCGCCGTAGCCCGGAGCCTTGACAGCCACCACATTGAAGGTGCCGCGCAGCTTGTTGACAATCAGAGTGGTGAGAGCCTCGCCCTCCACATCCTCGGCGATGATCAGCAGACGGGCGCCGGACTGCACCACCTGCTCCAAAAGAGGCAGGATCTCCTGAATATTGGAAATCTTCTTGTCCGTGATCAGGATATAGGGATCCTCCAGAGTCGCTTCCATCTTATCCATATCTGTGCACATATAGGAGGAAATATAACCTCTGTCAAACTGCATGCCCTCTACCAGGTCAAGCTCTGTCTGCATGGTCTTGGACTCCTCAATGGTGATGACGCCGTCGCCGGAAACCTTCTCCATGGCGTCTGCCACCAGGTTGCCAACCTCCTCGTCGCCGGCGGAAATAGCCGCCACTCTGGCGATCTGGTCTCTGCCGCTGACGGGAGTGCTCATCTCCTTGATCGCCTCAACCGCCTTGTCGGAAGCCTTCTTCATACCCTTTCTCAGGATAATCGGGTTTGCGCCCGCCGCCAGGTTTCTCATGCCGGCGTTGATCATGGCCTGTGCCAGAACCGTCGCTGTGGTGGTGCCGTCGCCCGCCACGTCGTTGGTCTTATTGGCAACCTCCTTCACCAGCTGCGCGCCCATATTCTCAAAATTATCCTCCAGCTCGATCTCCTTGGCGATGGTCACACCGTCGTTGGTGATCAGCGGAGCGCCGTAGGACTTATCCAGCGCTACGTTCCTGCCCTTGGGTCCAAGGGTCACCCTTACCGTGTCCGCCAGCTTATTTACACCCTGCTCCAAAGCCGCTCTGGCTTCCGCTCCGTATTTGATCTCTTTTGCCATATCTTTTTACCTCCCGCTTATTTCAATACCGCAAGGATATCGCCCTGCTTTACAATGATGTATTCGGTATCCTCCACCTTGACTTCAGTTCCTGAATATTTGGAGAAAATCACGTTGTCCCCAACGCTGACCTCCATCTTGACCTCCTCCGTGCCGGGGCCTACCGCGATGACCTCCGCCTGCTGGGGCTTTTCCTTGTTCTGTCCGGGAAGCACGATGCCGGACTTGGTGGTCTCCTCGGCTTCCAGCTGCTTCAATACAACTCTGTCACCCAATGGAACTAATTTCATTACAATGAACCTCCTTCTATATGGCTTTGAACTTCGTTTCAGTTATTAGCACTCATTTCTCCCGAGTGCTAATACACATAATAACTCTTTTTCCAGAAATTGCAAGCCCTATTTTGATATTTTATATATTTTACATTTATTTTATTTTTTATGCGCATTTACATCTTTTTGCTGTTATAAAAGATTATTCGTCCAAAACTTCGTCCACATTCTCATCAGACCGGTTATTATCCTGGTTTGGTTCCATTTCAGAAATTTTCCCGTTTTCCATACTCTCAATCTGATCCAGATACTCTCCCACTCCATCCATGGCCGCGTCAATTTTGCTCATTTCTAATCTGTAGTCCAGCACATATGT
>JAJQCU010000364.1:627-2885 GCA_021202575.1 Lachnospiraceae bacterium | reverse complement strand
GCTCATGATGTAGGACATGGGCAGGCGCACGACGAAGGTCTGGCCCAGGCCCTGGAACATCACAAACATGGTCTGACCGTGGCCGTTAAAGTAACCGACCAGCGAAAAGAGGATTGCGGTAGCGACTGCCTCCGGCGCGAAGCCCTTCAGGTACAGCGCTGCCTGCTCCACCACAGCGGCGGCCGTGGAAAAGATGCCCGCCAGTAAATCCCCTCTGAAATAAACAAATATGGCGGTGAAGACACCCAGAACAATTCCCACGCACATGCCGGTGAACAGGGCTTCTCTTGCCCGCTTTTCCTTGCCCGCGCCCACGTTCTGCGCCACAAAGGCGGACATGGACTGCATCAGGGAGCCGGGGATGAGCATGACAAAATTGACGATTTTATTGGCCACGCCGTAGCCGGAGGACTGCTCCAGGCCCAGACGGTTGATGAACGCGCAGAGCGCCAGGAAGGACAGCTGGGTCAGCACCTCCTGAAAGGCGATGGGGGTCCCGATTTTGACAAAATGCCCGATTTCCACATTAAAGCAGATGTCCTCTTTTCTGACCGTAAAGGGCAGATCCTGCTTACTCAGGATGACAAGGGAAAGAATGACGCTGACCGCCTGGGCCATGACAGTGGCGAGGGCCGCGCCTGCCACATTCATACCCAGTACCGCCACAAATACAAGGTCGCCGATGATATTCACCACACAGGCGATCGCCACAAAGATCAGGGGAAGCCTGGAGTTGCCAAGGCCCCGGAAAATGCTGCTGATCACATTGTAGGCGATGATAAAAAATATTCCGCCACCGCAAATCCGCACATACATCACCGTCAGCTCCACCGCCTCCTCCGGCGCCTGCATCAGAACCGCCAGCGGCCTGGCAAAAAGGAGCATTACCGCGGCCAGAACGACGGACAGCGCCGCAAAGAAACAGACCGCGCCGCCGATCACCTTCCCGATTCGATCCTCCCTCTTTTCTCCCAGATATTTGCCGATCAGCACGGTAATGCCCATGGCAAGACCCGTGATGGTAAAGGTCACCAGGGCGACGACGCTGCTGCCGGTGGATACGCCGGAAATTCCCGCGGTGGTGCCAAAGCGTCCCACCACAAGGATATCCACCGCGCCGTACATGGCCTGGAGGATCTGGGCTCCGAGCACCGGCAGCATAAAGCGTACCAGCTTCGCCAGAATGCTGCCCTGAGTGAAATCATTTGCGCGGGTTTCCTGTAAATTCTGATTTGTGTCTGCCATGGTTTTCCTTCTTTTTTCTAATTGTATTTATGAGTCAGATGCCTTACAGTCAGGAAGTCTTTTCTATGTCTGATTTATTTTCCTGCCTCAATGAATCTGCTGAGTTATCTGTACATTTTCTGAAAATAACCAGCAAAAATCAGCTGCTCATATCTTTTAAAAGTATATCTGAATATAACCATGAAAGCAACCTGAAAATCGAAAAACGGCTCCCGGAATTTCCGGGAACCACCTTTTAAACTACTATGTACACCATAATGAATGATAAAAAATCTGTCCTTCATTTCAGGCTTTATGGCATTTTATTCTGTGCTGGCCCGGTTCTCCATCACCACTCGCTCTCCCATACTGTCAACCGCGGTGATCCGGAAGCCGCGGCTTGAAAGATTCGCCCTCATAACCGCCCTGCAGCCCCGGTTTTCCCAGCCGATTGTCAGAAAATTTCCTTTGTCTCCTTCCAAAGACGCCTCCATCACAGCGTCAAAGCCAAAGGCCGGAAAGGTATTCCGAAACCGCAACAGCTTAAGCTGCTTTTTCACCACCGGCAGCTTCATCCTCTCCTTAATCTGCTCCAGAGTCAGGTTGGTCCGGTTGATTTCCTTGTGGCCGCCCGCGCCGGCCCTTTGTACCGCGGCGTGGTCATTTTTGCCCGCGAATAAATCCAGGTACCAGATCTGGGGCTTCCCCGGCATGAACAGCTGGAGAGTTCTGGCCAGAAGAAGCCTGTCATCGTCCTCCCCCAGGGCGCTGTAGTAGGCGGCGTTGACCTGATAATAGACATTTTTCTGTCCATGAAGATTTTTCACATAGCCGCCCCGGCCCACCACAGTCCTGATCAGATCTTCTATCCGCTCCTGATGCAGCAGGCCCTTTAAATCCAGCAGGGGAATCCCGTCGTGACAGCCCAGCATATTGACGGTCCGGATTTTTTTGGTAAATAATTCCTCCGCCCATTGAATCAGGACCTCGCCGCTTCCCCTCTCCAGCGCGTCCAAAATCAGCCCCGGCAGGAA
>JAJQCU010000364.1:0-617 GCA_021202575.1 Lachnospiraceae bacterium | reverse complement strand
GTCATAGGTCATATATCCCTTATCCGCCAGCGCCTGGTAAATCTTCTCATCGTAGCCCGCGTGAATCTCAGGAAGCAGAGTCAGGTCATATTTATCTGCCAGCGTCTGCACCCGCTTAAGCACCTCCCAGGTGCCCGGCTCATTGAGGAAGTTTCTGGCTCCCGGCCGCTTGTCCGCGTAGGCAAAGGCATCCAGCCGCACGATTTTCGCCCCGTACCCGGCGAGAGTTTTGAGCGTATTTTCATAAAAGGACCACACCAACGGGGAGTTGATATTCAGATCCATCTGCCCCAGAAAGCTGCCATCGGGCCTGATTTCCTGATAAAAGGTGTTCCAGTAGGGCACCCTCCTGCCGTCCGGGAAGGGCACCATCAGAAGGGGCAGCCCTGGCTTTCTGAAAAACATGTCCCGAATCAGTTCATTCCGCGGGAAAAAATAGCCCTCCGGTGTCATTTCCCCGCAGCCCTCCCAGAACTGATTCCAGTCGATAAAGAAATCCCGGTACTCAGAATCCTCCCCGTTCCGGAGCAGATCCTGAAACTGAGGGGAATTTACGGAGGCATGGTTTAAAATAAAATCCAGCTTCAGGTCAATCCCCAGACAGATCAGCTCGTATA
>JAJQCU010000318.1 GCA_021202575.1 Lachnospiraceae bacterium | reverse complement strand
GTATTGGACGAGCTGCCGTCGGTCGTGCCATCGTCCACGTAACCGGAATCGGAACTTGTGTTATCGGTGGTGGAATTTCTGCCGCAGCCGATCAGGGCTACAGACAGGGCGAGAGCCAGCACGGGCACATACAGCCTGTGTTTTTTATTATTTTTTTTCATAATTCCCTCCATTTTGTACATAATAAAACTGATTTTGTGAGATTACGGTTCACAGTCGCATTCACTCGTATATGCAGGAATAACACTTTGCCGAAAATGAATTTTGCCTGGAATGACAGCTGTGAAAAGTAATCCTGTACAATCGTTAGTATGTGCCGTCCGGCGGGGAATATACGGAGGAAAGAACATGCAATTCAGACCATGCATCGATATACATAACGGTAAAGTAAAGCAGATTGTGGGCGGCAGCCTGAAGGATGAAAAAAATCAGGCGCTGGAAAATTTTGTCAGTGAGCGCTCCGCGGCGGATTTTGCCAGGCTGTACGCCTCTTACCAGCTAAAGGGCGGCCATGTGATTATGCTGAATGCCCGGGACAGTGAATATTATGAGGCGACAAAGTCCCAGGCGCTTGCGGCTTTGCGGGCTTATCCCGGCGGTCTGCAGGTGGGCGGCGGCATCAATCCTGAGAACGCGTGGGAATTTCTGGACGCCGGCGCCAGCCATGTGATTGTCACATCCTACGTTTTTTCACAGGGAAAAATTCAGATGGACAGGCTGAAGGAAATCAGCTCCGCCGTGGGAAAGGAGCGTCTGGTGCTGGATTTGTCCTGCAAAAAAATCGGTGCTGATTACCGGATTGTCACTGACCGCTGGCAGAATGTGACGGATACCATACTAAATGAAGAAACAATGGATATGCTGGCGGAATACTGCGATGAATTTCTGGTTCACGCGGTGGACGTGGAGGGTAAGGCCTCCGGCATTGAGGAGGACGTGGCCGCGCTTCTGGGAAGCTGGGGCAAAAAGCCTGTCACCTACGCGGGAGGCGTTCATGATTACGCGGATTTGTACAAATTAAGAAAGGCGGGCAGGGACAAGGTGGATGTGACTATCGGAAGCGCGCTGGATATTTTCGGGGGGAGGATGGAGTTTGAAACTTGCGTAAATCTTTTTCATTGACTCTTGATAGCTTTTGAGCTATCATATAATCAGACGGGAGAGGGTGAAATGTATAATGTGTATTTTTATCAGGATGAAAACGGGAATCAGCCTGTCAAAGAATACCTTGACGAATTGGAAGAGAAATCAGCCAAAAGTAAAGATGCCAGAATAAAATATAATAAAATCGACCAGTATATCGGAATATTAATGGGGTGTGGAACAGCGGCAGGAGAACCATATATTAAGCATCTGGATGGAGAAATTGAAAAGGCAAAGAGGCTAATGGAGAATTTCAAGGAAAGGAGTCAGAAAAAAGATGGAGAATGATAAGAAAATTTCTCCGGTTGGAGAAAGCTGGAATGAATACAGGAAAGCGCATTATACGGCGGAAGAAATTGCCGAAAATGATTTGATGGTTCAATTGGTGGGAGAAGTCATAAAGACCAGAAAGGAGAACCATTTATCGCAGAGGGAACTGGAGAGCATGACAGGAATTAAGCAGTCTGTGATTGCGAGAATGGAAAGCGGGAAAACCGATCCACAGTTATCAACCGTTTTAAAATTGTTGGTATCTATGGGAAAAACTCTTACCATCGTTCCTCTGGAATTATCGGAGGAGCGGAAAATATGATCAGAAACCTGGAAATAATCGCCCCAAAATGAGCAATCTTAGTCCCGAAAGGGGGTGAGAGATTGCGAATGTGGGCGCGGAATCTGTGAATAATAACTATATAAACAGATTTTAAGCAGATTTTATTCAAAAAATGCTTGCATAAAATGGAATATCGTGGTATAAATAGTGTTCGAGACAAGGTGGTCCATTTAAGAAGGTGGCCGCCTTTTTTCTTGCCTGAATATCGAGAGGAGGAGTAAAAATGAAAAAGAGAATTTTGTCGGCGGTCCTGGCCGCCATGACGGCGATGGCCATGCTCAGTGGCTGTGGCTCCGGTTCGGAAACAGCGGAAAGCGCTGAGGAGAGCAGCGAGTACACCATCAAGTCCGGCACGCTGATGGTGGGGCTGGAGATCGGATATCCGCCAATGGAGTATTTTGATGAGGATGGCGCAACCCCCATCGGCTTTGATGTGGAGGTAGCAACCGCGCTGGCAGAGGAGCTTGGCCTGGAGCTGGAGCTTGTGGATACAGCCTGGGACGGTATTTTCGCGGGTGTGACAACGGACAAGTATGACTGCATTATTTCCAGTGTTTCCTATACAGAGGACAGGAACAGCAATTATCTGCTGTCTTCTCCCTATGTGGCCAATGCGCCGGTGATCGTGGTTCCCAATGATTCCGAGATCGCGGATATCATGGATCTGGAGGGAAAATCTGTGGCGGTACAGATGGAGACTACCGCGGATTATCTGATTAAGGAGTACATAGCGGACGGCCTGGATACGGATTTAAGACAGTATGAGAAGGTGATCAACGCTTTCGATGAGATCAAAGCCGGACGTGTGGACGCGGTCTGCACAGACTCTGTTGTGGCTTCCTATTATTTGGGCGACGCCGCCAGCGATTACAAGACGGTATGGCAGTCGGAGGAGAAGGAGCCTATCGTCATCTGCATGAAACAGGGCAACGACGCGCTGGCGGAGAAGATCAATGAGGGCATGGCGGCTCTGTTTGAGAATGGCACCATGGCTGAGCGGGCGGTGTAATACTTTGGCACGGAGGACGTGATCGAAGGACTGGCGGAAGGATTCGGAGTGGAGTAAACGAGGGTTTCCCCGCGGGGCGTGAGTCCCGCGGGGAGAAGAATTTAAGGAAATCAGGGAACATGATAG
>JAJQCU010000309.1 GCA_021202575.1 Lachnospiraceae bacterium | reverse complement strand
GCTCTGACGCTGCCCTATAACACTTGAAATTACATCAAGCCGGAAACCAAATCAAAACAGATCAGCGACACGGTCAAGGAGGTCCTGGAGGAGATTCTCCCGGAGGATTTTTTTGACGACACGGGAACGGATGACGATACTCTGGTCCGCAAGCTGGCCCATTATACGGAATTTACGGCGCTGGGGGCGGAGCTTGCGTTTCTGGTGTGGCAGGTGCTGGGCCGCTCTGTGACAACGCCGCTTTTGCTGGGGCTTTTGACGGCGGTGACAGATGAGACGATTCAGATTTTCAGCCTGGGGCGGGGAAGCTCGGTCAGGGACGTATGGATTGATTTCGGCGGGGTAGTGACGGGCACGGTGATGATCCTGCTGGTGAGAAAATGGAGGGAGCGCCGCAGGAAGGGGTAGGCGCTCACGGGTGACTTTTCACAGCCGCTTCCCCTCCGGAACGCCCTTTGGGAGATGGCAGAAATTTATTTTTTTAGTTGACAAAGAAAAGGGTTGTATGTATAATCATTGAGGTATGAATTAGGAGATACTATGTTTATTGATCTGTCTGGTACCTTTCAGTCCGAGAGTGGGAATATACATCGGCAGTACACGCCGCAGTTCACCGAGGTTCGTTATCGCGGCCAGGATGTTCCGGTTTTGGAGAAGCCGCCTGTGACGGCTGACTGTACTTATGAGCAGGATGGACGCGCCAGAGTGCGTCTGAGTGGTTATATGGTGCTTGACATGTTCTGCGACAGGTGCCTGAAGCCGGTGGCTGAGAGGGTCGATTTTGAGGTTGACAGGCCGGTATACGCGCCGGGCTGCGTTCCTGAGGATGAGACTGAGGACAACGCGGAGGTCATGGACGGTTATCAGTTAAACGTAGAGCGTCTGATATTCAATGAAGTTTTGATAAACTGGCCGGTGAAGGTTTTATGTAAGGCAGACTGCAAGGGACTTTGCAGGGTATGCGGCAGGGACCTGAATCTGGGAGACTGCGACTGCGATGATTTTGTGCCGGATCCCAGAATGGCAGTGATAAAGGATATCATTAACGCGGATAAGGAGGTGTAACGATGTCTATTTGTCCAAAGAACAGATCTTCCAAAGGCAGAAGAGACCGGAGAAGAGCAAACTGGAAAATGAAGGCAACCACATTGGTGAAGTGCAGCAAATGCGGCGCCCTGATGGTTCCGCACAGAGTTTGCAAGGCCTGTGGTTCTTACAATAAGCGTGAGATCATCAGCACAGAGAATTAATCAGCAGTACGAACGGGGGCTGTCCGAAAGGGCGGCTCTTTTGTTTTCCTTAAAAATTTTCCCTTGCATATAAAAAAATTTTGTTGTATAGTGTGGGGGATTTTACCGGGGAAGAGATCCGAAGAAATTTTAACGCGCGCACGATCTGCACGTCCGGCGGAAGGACTTCCCGGATGAGGTTATTTTATTGATATGGAAAAAGTGGAATGGCAAAATATTTAGTAATTGTAGAGTCACCCGCCAAGGTGAGCACCATCAGGAAATTTCTGGGAAGCAGCTATGAGGTTATGGCCTCCAACGGCCATGTCCGCGACCTTCCCAAAAGCTCAATGGGAATCGATGTGGAGAACGATTATGAGCCCCACTACATCACCATCCGAGGGAAGGGCGAGCTTTTAAGCGGACTTCGCAAGGCGGCGAAAAAGGCGGACAAAATTTATCTGGCAACCGACCCTGACCGGGAGGGAGAGGCGATCTCCTGGCATCTGATGTACGTCCTGAAGCTGGATGAAAATAAGGTTTACCGCATTACCTTCAATGAGATCACCAAAAACGCGGTGAAGGAGTCCTTAAAGCACGCCCGGGCCATCGATATGGACCGGGTGGACGCTCAGCAGGCCCGCCGCTGCCTGGACCGGATGGTGGGGTACAGAATTTCCCCGCTTCTGTGGGCCAAGGTCAAGGGCGGCTTAAGCGCCGGCCGGGTGCAGTCCGCGGCGCTACGGATTATCTGCGACAAGGAGGCCCAGATTGAGGCCTTTGTACCCCAGGAGTACTGGTCCTTGGAGGCGGATGTAAAGCTTCCCGGGGAGAGGAAGGCGGTGACTGCCTCCTATTACGGGGATGAGACCGGCAGGGTGGAACTGAAAAGGGAAGAGCAGGTAAAGGCCATCGAGGAGGAGCTCGCCTCAGAAAAATATTTTATCAGAAGTGTAAAAAAGAGTGAGCATACAAGGAAGGCACCGCTGCCCTTCACCACCTCCACTCTGCAGCAGGAGGCCGGCAGGGTGCTGAATTTTTCTACTCAGAAGACCATGCGCCTGGCCCAGCAGCTCTACGAGGGCGTGTCCTTAAAGGGAGAGGGCACGGTGGCGCTGATCACCTACCTGCGTACCGATTCCACCCGGATTTCTCAGGAGGCTCTGGAAGCGGCCAACGCCTACGTGGCCGGAACCTATGGCGCGGAATACGTGGGGAAGGTCAGGGGGGATCATTCCAGGAAGCAGAATGTGCAGGACGCCCACGAGGCGATCCGTCCCACCGAGGCTGCCCGCACGCCGCTGCAGGTGAAGGATCTTCTGCCAAGAGACTTATTCCGGCTCTATCAGCTGATCTGGCGCCGGTTCATGGCGTCCGTCATGAAGGAGTCAGAGTATGTGACCACCACGGTGAAGCTGGGGGCTGGCAGGCATGTGTTCGCGTTTTCGGCCTCCCGGACGACCTTTGACGGCTTTCTGGCTGTCTATAACCCGAAGGAGGAAAAGGAAAGCGGCGCCCATCTGACAAAGGAGGTTCAGGAAGGCAGCGAGGCGGCTTTGGAGGCGCTGCGGGGAGAGCGGCATTTTACCCAGCCCCCGGCACATTTCACGGAGGCCAGCCTGGTGAAAACCTTAGAGGAGCTGGGCATCGGCAGACCCAGCACCTACGCGC
>JAJQCU010000034.1 GCA_021202575.1 Lachnospiraceae bacterium | reverse complement strand
GTCTTTGTATATCCGGAAAGATATGCCGCCATCATTTCAAAATCCGAGATATGCCGTTCAACAGGATAAGTATTTGTAATCAGGATTGGGTCATACCTCCAGCCAACAGAATCAATACCGATGATATTGGAGAGTTTGCGAAAGCTCTCCATCACTTTTTCTTTTTCCGGTACATTTGGCTCTATATCTCTTCCATATGGCGTAATGGTGACAAACCAGTATTGTCCGTATGGAGCAAGAAGATTCATATATGGAAACATCGGCGCAGGATTTTTAGTACAGAATCCGATCAGATCAACGACATCCGGTGCCAGCGTGTATCTGGTCACAGAAACAGGGTTATAAGGATTGCGCACACAGACAAAACCGGCCTGAAGCCGGTTTGCAAACCACTTGGAATAGAACGCCGGAATGTCTGTGCGAAGCCCTGTCTGTAAAATCATATCTTTACCTTCTTACATTTCTTTCAACTGATTTATTATATCTCCAATATCAGCGTCCATACAAATCGACTGCCGTTCAATCTCTTTCGGACATAACGCTTCTCCACTGTTGATGCAGGCAAAAGTTGCTTTTGGATTTTTCGCTGTCATCTGCCAGAAAGGATATTTGATAATTACCGGCGTGTTATAGCCGACTCCGAGTTCCAGGAACAGCGTCTGCATTCCTTCATGACGGCGAAGGAACAGCGAGTAGCGTTCCGCCGCCCTGTGCCAGCCTTCATCCTCCACAAAGGTGTCATCGCTGCGCAGATTCATCGTCATTGGTTTGCCGCAGACCGGACAACGGGGAATCAGTTCTGACGGGATTTTCATATCCCGCTGTTGCTTTATCATCTGCCGGACAATATCTTCGTTGTCGTAGTTTTTCTGATGGCACGGCTCAGAGCATTGGAACAGTCCATAATCTCCTTGGGTGTAAAAAAGACGCTTTTTATCAAATCCGGCTTTCTGAAAGCAGTGATCCACATTCGTGGTCAAAACGAAATAATCCTTATCCTTTACAAGCGAGAGCAGCTCCTGATAAACCGGCTTTGGCGCATCCACATATCGGTTGACATAGATATATCGACTCCAATATGCCCAATGCTCCTCCAGCGTATCATAGGGATAGAACCCGCCGGAATACATATCGCGGAAACCATACTTTGCTTCGAAGTCAGAAAAATACTTCCTGAACCGCTCTCCATTATACACAAATCCTGCCGATGTGGAAAGCCCCGCACCGGCTCCGATTACGACAGCATCTGCTTTGTCCAGAGCGGATTTTAACTGCTCAATCTGCCGTAAGGAGTTTCCTGTAGATTTGGAAGTCGATGTCTTTAAAAACATTGAAAATTACCTCAATCCTGCTATGGGTCTGTTCTCTGTATTCCGTCACGGTATTAACCGCAATCTGTGCCGCCTTGTCATTCGGGAAATGAAATTCTCCGGTGGAGATGCAGCAGAACGCAATGTTTTTTATGTCATTCTGCTCGGCAAGCTCCAGACAGGAGCGGTAACAGGAAGCAAGCAGTTCCCTGTCCTTCCTGGTCAGCCAGCCGCTGATAATGGGACCGACCGTATGAATGACATAGTCACAGGGAAGATTAAACGCGGGCGTGAGTTTTGCTCTGCCGATTTCGTCTTCGTGTCCCTGACGCTCCATCAACTCCGCACAGGCCGCGCGAAGCTGAACACCCGCATAGGTGTGGATGGCGTTGTCAATGCAGCCGTGGTTGGGGCAGAAGCAGCCCAGCATCTGCGAATTGGCAGCGTTGACAATAGCGCCACAACGTAAAGCCGTGATGTCTCCCTGCCAGAGGTAAATGCCTTCCTGCATCGGAGTCAGGTCAGCAATGTCAGTAATGCCTTTCTGCCGGGTGGTCTCCTGCAAATAGGCATCCTGCACCGCCAAAAATTCCTGACTGGCTGGCCTTGGCATCCGTACATTAAACAGCGCCCGCAGGAGCCTCCATTGTTCCTGAGCATCGGACGGAATTTCCATCTGCTGATACTCGATATTCTCCGCAAGAAGCGTCTTAATCAAAAATATTCTTCGTTCTTCCTGTGTCATATTACCCCCGCCTCTCGATTGCTTTTACGGGGCAGTTTTCAAAACAGTTGCCGCAGTGAAGGCAATGTTCCTGATGAATCACGCTCGGCTTGCCCTTTTCGATTGCTCTTTGCGGACATGCCTTCACGCACTTTCCGCAACTGATATAGGCATCCGTGATGTGATACCCCTTCGGGCGGATCGTTCCTTTTCCAATCGTATAACTCTCCCTGAAAATAGGATTGACGCCGAGATGAAAGTATTCGATTTCGGCATCCCGTATTTCAAAAACGATACCGATTTTTCTTGTATCACCGGGATAAACATTGGCGAGATAGGGCTGCTCATCAAAAATGATGTCTGTCCATTTCTGCTGCTCCTCCTGGGAAACGGGAATCGCCCGCCCGGAAAAACGGATCATTTCCTTGTAACGGGTGTAGCCAAGCACCTGTACACGTCCGTCGGATAACAGTTCCCGGCAGAAGTTCTTTCCTCTTGCCGTAAAAAAGTACATTGCGTCCGGCTCATAGTGAATGGCGCTGATATTTCTGATCTGTGGACTTCCATCGGAGTCCACAGTCGAGAACGCCAGCACGCCAACATACTGCAATTTTTTCAAACAGGTCTGTGCATCCATAAATAGCCTCCCATCTAAAACCTTAATATACGGTCATTTTTGCGTGGCTTTCCTGTGGGGTGAGGGTCACCCTCACGGGGATATCCGAGCAGCAACTGCATGACCGCATAGTAATCCGTGCGGATGTTCCATTTTTTCAGGATTTCCTGCCCGTATGGGTCAGCAAACGCCGGCCAGCCCTGCCCAAGATAGCAGGAACCGATTCCCAGAGAATCCGCTGCCAGCATCATGTTTTCG
>JAJQCU010000110.1 GCA_021202575.1 Lachnospiraceae bacterium | reverse complement strand
CGCAAAGGTGAGTTTGTCAGGGGACCGGCCCTGCTTTGCCAGTTTGATTATTCAATCGGAGTAGGCCGTGGCAATCAATTTATGTGCGGCTTAGGCGACGTGCTGTGCCAGCAGGCCGGGGCCGGTGGCGACCTCCAGAACGTCCTTTCCCTGTATGACCTGGGGAATGTGCTCGTACATTAGACTGTATGCCTTCCGATCACCCCGCATGGCCTTCTCATAAATCGGAGCGTAGATGTCCCATATCTTTTTATTCATCTCTGTAATCTCTCTCCATCGTGTACATCCTTCCGCCACCCTTTATCGGCGTTTCCGCCGTTTTCTTCATGCCGCAGGAGACGTACTTTTTCACTTTCAGCTCTGTGTCCGTGTCCAGGACACAGGGGATATTCCGCTCCTGGGCGATGTGAAACGGTTCTTCCAGCAGCACGCGCAAAAATCCCTGCCCCTGAAACTCCCGTCGGACAGCGACCATGGAAATGACCACATAGTCCGGCTCTTTCTGATATATTTTCTCATACGGGTTGCTCATCAGCGGAAGCAGCTTTTTCAGTGACCCAAAGGAAAGCTCCCGCAGGAACCGCCATACCATATGGAGGGACACACGCATCATTTTCATGCCCCATTCCTTCGCTTCGCCCTTTCGCCAATAAGCAAGATAGCCCTCCTGCTGTTCGGAGGTTGTATAGAGGACGCCGAGGCGATAGTAGCACTCTGTCATAATCTCCAGCGCCGTTATTGTATCCTCGCGGGCTAACTGAGTAAACGCTCCCTCGCCCTCATCATAGAACGCCCTGCCAATGCGCCTGCCGATTGCTTTTATTTCTTCGTCGGTGAGGTTTGCCAGTCGAATCATAGTATCTCCTCTACATTTGTTCCGGCTCCTGATCTCCCACAAACCAGTAGTCGCAAATAGTCCCGCCATCGGCCAGCGTCTGTTCACGATAGAGTCTTGCATGGTACATCCCTGCCAGCAGGTGATCCAACTCGCACATCACAGGCAGAATCTCCAGATAACCATAGGCTCTTGCGTAATCGTTTAGCGGACATCTCGTGAAATGATAGTATATGCCGGACTCGTGGAGCGTGTCATCAAAATGGAAATCCCAGGTTTTCTTTCGATACTCCGGATGTTCTTCCGCCCATTCTGCGCATTTATGAAATTTCCCGTTCAGCCTGTCCATATCTCCGGGCTTGTTGACATCAAGGCCGCTGCCCATGACCTTTCGGACGATTTTCATTTGCAGCAGCTCTCTGGTCATGTCCCGCATATCATCCGGCGTGATGGCTCCGTCAGCCGCTTTCCATACCGCCATAAACACAAAGGACATATAGACGTTGTGCGCCATGGGATTTTTCGCGCCAATGTCCTCCGCCTTGACCAGCATTTGCCGGTAGATTGGCTTTGCTTTCCGGATGTATTCCTTTGCAGCCTTTCTCCCATACTGTTTCGTCAACAGTCTTTTCATAAAGGGAGCGATCATGATCCAGTATTGCCCTGTGTATTTCATGTTGATGCTCCTTCCTGCTGCCGTTCTTCGCGGCAATTTCTATAATTGCTTGTTTTATTTCTCCGCAGTCCAATACCCCGATGCAAGCATACGGGGCATTGGACCCTCGCGGCAGTCGCCAAATATCCGTGCGAGCACAGCTACTTGGCTCGTTGCTTCGCGGAAATAAAGCAGATCCAGTGTTTCTCCTGATTCCTGTGTACGGTGATGCCTGAGAAGCCCGCCTGTTTCAGAGAAGCGACAATTTCATTTTCCTTGTAAATCTTCATTCCCTGAATCATCTGTTCCCACTTTGTATCCGCAGGGTTGTCGCCGTCGGACTCGTTGCAGATGAAGAACCTGCCGCCGTCCCGCAGAACCCGGTGAACCTGGGCAAAGGACTCTGTCAGTCCTGGCCAGAAGTAGACTGTTTCAAAGGCGGTTGCCAGGTCAAACGTGCCATCGGCAAAGGAAAGCTCTCGCACATCCTCACACTGAATGTTGCAGCGTCCCGCCCTGATTGCCTTTGCGTTGACCTTTTTGCTTTTCTCCACGCTGACCTCGGAGTAATCCACACCTGTGACATTCCCGTTCGGGCAGCGTTTCAGGAGCTGCGCCACGTTCGCCCCACCGCCGCAGCCGATCTCAAGAATGTCTGAATCGTTTCTCAGTGTCAGATGGGACAGCCCCCATTTTGCAAGTGCAGCGTGGCCGCCGATGTTCATGGTCGTCACCATGATCTTCCCGCCCAGGCCCTCTGGCTTGCAGGTATTTTGAAAGAAGCCCATGTTTAGCCCTCCTCGTAATTGACCCACTCTATAATCGTCTTTTCTGCATCTTCAATGGAAGCAAGACATTCCTTTTGATGTTTCCCGAAGCTTTTATATATCAGTCCAACGAAGGGAAGCAGACGATACAGCAGCTTTTCCCGCTCTCTGTTCGGCATCATGCCTGTCAGATGGCTTACATTTTTATAAATGACGGCTATCACTTCTTTCTCATATTTCACTCCCGTCAGATACGCCTCCATTTTTCTGACAGAATACGCAGACGGCCACGCCTCATCTTTGTCGCCTGCGATCAGCAGGATTCTCGCTTTGCTCTTTTCCAGTGGAAGAAAAGCTTCCTGCTCCCGCACTTTATCCTGATATGCCTTATAATAAGAAATCCACATTCCCATAACCGGATAGTCCGCTTTGGGTGTTTTCTGATATCTGGCTGCTTTTCCATCGGAAAAATCTGCCGATACAAACGGTATATCCTCTCCCCGAAAGGTTGCAACGCTGTGTCCGGACATATGTTTTTTTGACTTGTCCGTCCCTTCAAACGGAACGTGTGTCGGAGATACCAGAATCACATTTTCGATGCCACCAAAATATACTGCGGTCAGCACAGCAAAAATGGAACCCATGGACATCCCGT
>JAJQCU010000155.1 GCA_021202575.1 Lachnospiraceae bacterium | reverse complement strand
CTATATATCTGAAAGCATTGCTTCTGATACGACAAAGATGTATAGTATTGCTAAATGGGCTATTGAGAATGATATGACAATGAACAGATTTTATTTTGCGCGAAGCATCGATGGAATTTCTGATGCCTGGGCCAATAAAATTGACAACCCGGGAAGCGCTGATATATTCATATTTGATTTCAAAGACTCTGCAGATTATTCGGGGATGGAAAATCTTTATATTCTTGACGGCTTCGTAATTGGCTCGGCCTCAGAACTGCCAGGTTTGGAGGAATATGATTCATATGTTATAGATCCTGAACTCTTTGGTGGCAATGAAAATACAGAGATGAGTGAGGGCGGAGTGATGGTATGTCATAATGGGGGTATTATTTATGGTCCATATATCACGGTTCCGGAAGGTAATTATAGCATCACTTATTATGGAGACAATTTACAGGACTGTACGTTTGACTGTGTTTGCTCTGAAGGTTCAGTATCTATAGAGATAACGATAGCAGCAGTCACGTCGAATGAAATAACTTATGAAATATCTTTAGAAGAAAGAACAGAAAAGGTTGAGTTCAGGCTGTTTAATAATAGTGGAAGTGATGCTGTCTTATATCAGGTCAAATTGGAGGAGCTTAATGAATAGAAAAACAAGGTTAAGTCCGGAGACAATTTGCGGTGCGGAGGGGAAAGGGCAAATTGCATGAAAAAGAAAAATTTACCTTTGGGGTTTGATGATTTCGGAAAGGTTCGTGAAGAAGAAAGGTACTTTGTGGATAAATCCATGATGATTGGGGAATTCCTTGAATGCGCTGATGAGGTGGCATTGATCACGCGCCCCAGGCGCTTTGGCAAGACCCTGAATATGACGATGCTGCGGGATTTCTTTGATATCACGGAGGACAGCCGGGATATTTTTGAGGGGCTGGCAATCATGGATACGGAGTATGCGGAGCAGATCAATTCCAGGCCGGTGATTTATTTTACCTTAAAGGACTGCAACGCGCAGACGCCCCAGGAGCTGGCGGTTGCGCTGTGCAAAGCATTGAATTCAGAATATTCCAGGTATTACAGAGCCGTAAAGGAAAAGGCTGACGAAATTGAGGATTTCCCTTATTTCGAAAAGCTTTATCGCAAAATATCCGGAAGGAGTGCTTCGCTGGTAGAATTGTCTGAGAGTGTATCTCTTTTGGAACAGGTTGTGTCCGAGCTTTATCAAAAACCGGTGATTTTGCTCTGGGATGAGTACGATACGCCGATTATGAGCAGCCATCAGTACAAATATCATGATCAGATTTCAGCGTTTATCGCCAATTTCTACGGCAGTGCCCTCAAAGGACAGCGGTATCTGGAAAAGGCGCTTTTGACGGGAATCCAGAGGGTCGCCAAGGAGAGCATCTTTTCAAAGTTGAATAATGTGATTGTCTATACAACGCTTGATAAGGATTACGCGGCGTATTTTGGGTTTACGGCACAGGAGACGCGGGAAATATTGGAGTATTATGGCTACACCCTGGATGAGGGTGTAAGGCAGATGTACGATGGCTATCACATCGGGAATCAGGATATCTACAATCCCTGGTCAATTTTGAATTATTGCAAAAATGGAGAGCTGCGCCCGTACTGGGTGAATACCTCCAGCAATACATTGATCCGCGAGAGCTTGAAAAGCGCGGACGAGTCCTTCAGGCAGGATTTTGAAATGCTGGTGCAGTATGGAGAGGTGGAGGTGGCGCTCAACCTGGAGACTTCCTATGAGGAATTGCGGAATAACGCGACGCTCTGGGGGCTTTTCGTCGACGCCGGTTATCTGACAGTCAAGGAGAAGACAGGGTATGAGCTGTATATAATCAGGTTTGTGAACCGGGAAGTGAAGGATGAGTTTAAAAATATCGTGGCTGAGTCGATCGGGTCAGACGGAGGGAATTTCTCCAGGATGGTCAGTGCGCTTGCGCGGTGCGATTATGAGAAATTTTTCTATAATTACAGGAATATTATCTTAAGCTGCACCAGCTATTATGACTCTGTTCAGAACGCGGGGCAGTTCGAGAATCCCTACCATATGCTGACCCTCGGCATGATGATTTCCCTTGACTCCCTTTATCAGATCAGGAGCAATTATGAGACGGGGGACGGGAGGGCGGATATCCATATGATATCAAAGGAGCCTGAGAAGCGAGCGCACATAATCATCGAATTCAAATGCACGGAGGATGTGGAAGCGGGCGCGGGAGAAGCCCTGGAGCAGATACGGGAAAAGCGTTATGCGGAAGGGCTGCGGGCTCAGGCGCCGCAGGGGAAGATCCTCTGCCTGGGGATTGCCCATTTTAAGAAGAAGTGCGCCATGAGGCATGAGATTGTGTGAATACATGATTTTGAAGAAAACCTGGTGAAGCATGGTTATGTTTTGTGCTTTTTCAGACAGATGGTACGGAATAGAGGATTTAGATGGACACGAAAAAAGGACTGGTGATCGGCGCTGCCGGCTTTGTGGGCAGTTACCTGATTAATGAGATGAATGATAACGGGATGGAGGTACATGCCACCAGGCTGGGGCATGAGACCTTTTCTCATCCTGACGCGCGGATGCATGTGTTGGATATTATGGACAAGGATGCCATTACAGCGCTTTTGTTTGAGGTGCGTCCGGATTATATTTTCCATCTGGCCGCGCAGAGCTCGGTGGGAGTGGCGTGGAAGAAGCCGGGGCTTACCATTGATATCAATATCAAGGGCAGTGTAAATGTCATGGATTCAATCCGTGAGCTATACTATAAGCCCAGGGTCCTGCTGATTGGCTCCGGGGAGGAGTACGGACATATTCTGCCGGGAGAGACGCCCATTTCGGAGAGCAACCTCCTAAGGCCCGGCAATATCTATGCCGCTACCAAAGCCTGCCAGAATATGATAGGGAATATTTATTCCAGGGCCGATGTTATGCAGCTGAT
>JAJQCU010000221.1 GCA_021202575.1 Lachnospiraceae bacterium | reverse complement strand
GCTCCGGGCAGGGTATATCTGGTTTTCGTGACCTTCACCGCCAGAAAATAAACCGACATGGTATAAAAAACAGATTCCGTGCTGCACATCATAACCGCAGCTCTCTTTCCGGTCAGGGAATCCGCCCCATAGTTTTTGCAAATATCCAGCACCAGGCCTGTTGCCGCGGAATTGGAAAACAGCCTCGCCAGAATCACCGGATACAGCTCTTTGTCAACCCCTGTCCATCTCTCCAGCCCGCTCAGGAAATTCGCCAGGAAGTCAAGCAGGCCCGAGGAACGCAGCACCCCGACCGCCACCAGAAGTCCCAGCAGCGTAGGCAGCACCTTCGCGAGACTTTGCAGCCCCTCTCCCGCGCCCTCCAGAAACTGGCTGTAGACAGGCTTCTTCCTGAGCACGCCATAACCCACAATATAGAAAATCACCGCCGGTATGAGAAGGGCGGACAGCTGGCTTACAATATTCATTCCCACTCCCTTTGTCTAAAGCACCGATTACAGATTATTTTTCACACAATGTGCCTTTTCCTTCCGATATCATTCATCCCTTCATTTTCAGCAGTCCCCCTTCCACATCGCCTTTCTACGACGAGGCTTTTAGAGGCTGCGATTCGCAAATTAGCCAGTGCAAGATGGGCATATTATTTCGCGACAATTCCTTAGTGCCAGTCCGGAATATTCAAATGGCCTTAAATATGCGGCGGCTTCCGTCTGGCAAGCTGCATGATTTTAATGAAAAAAATTCCCGCCAGGGTGCTGACCGCCGTGGCCAGAAGCCCCGGCACGATGACCCAAGAGGGATCCACGCTGCCGTACTGCGCCCGATAGGCAATCATATAGACAGGAATCAGCTGCAGGGAGGAAATTTTCAGTATCAGGAAGTCACAGATCTCGCCCGACGCGATACCCTCCCGCTCATCCTCAATCATTCCACCTCCCTTCTGGCGTGAATGGTTCCCCGCTCCACCAGCTTTCTTCGATCCTTCCCCCATTCTTTTTGCACCGGCCCGTTCCTCCGCCTCCTGCTTCAGCGCCTTCATGGCCTTCAGCCCCGCGGGCGTGGCGGCGCCCCCAAGCCCAAGTATATTGGCGATCACATTGGCCGAAATATAGGCCGCGGCCTCTGAATCAGGCGCAAGCGCCGGAAAAAGAAAATGAATAAACGGCCAAAGGCCCCGCTGCCACTTCCTCATCAGGCCGCTCTCCCGCGCGATCCTCATAAGTCCTGACCAGACCGTCAGCGTGCCCGCCAGAGTCAGGCAAAGGCTCACCGCCTCCGAGGCGGAGGCCCAGATGCCCTCGCTGACCTCATTCATGGTGCCGTTGAACGCCGCAAAAACGATGCCTGCCAGGATCATTCCCGCCCATAATATATCTAACATTTCTATTTACTCTGCAGCCTTTCCCTGTCAAATATTACTATTCACAGCCTCCTGTGAAGGAGAGCGTCTCATAATAGTAGAAGTGACTGATACACTTTATGACGCAAAAGGCCCCGGGTATGCATACCCGGGGTTCTTTTCAGATATTCGTTTTTCCTGCGCGGTCCGCCTGACGGAAATTCTGTTCATCTGTCAGCAAAATCCCGTTTCCTATTTGCAGCCGCAGGACTTATTGAACAGGCCCTTGACATGGTCAATGTCCTCCTGGTCCGCCGCCTGAGCCGGCACATAATAGGCTTTCTCCCTGGCGATCTGATACAGCTCCTCCTGACTTTGCTCGCAGGCGTTTCTGAACTGCTTTAAGGTTGTCTTTAACTCCTTGTGCTCGGTCTGGGGAATCATCTCCGCGTAACGGATGAGCTCTCCGTTGATTCCCGTCAGCGTATCCGCCACCAAAATTTTCTCATTCAATTCCATACGGCACTTCCTACTGTAAAAACTTCATCAGCGCGTCCCTGTTCTGCTGCGCGGACTGTGCGCTCTTTTCAAAAAACTGTTTCACATCCTGGGAATCCGCCCACTTCGCGTACTCCTTCATCTTACCGGAACAGGTCTCGAAACCGCCGATCAGGTGCCTTAAATTCTGCAACTCCAATTCTGAAAGCTGAGCCATAAAAAATACCTCCTTCTATTATGAAAGCCCGCCTGAAATCCGGGCGTTTCCCGCACGTAACCGCGTGCTTTTTCTCCGCCCCATATCAGACCTTCTTTCATTTTCATTATGTGTATTTTCACAGCTCTTATTCTTTGCTTTTAAAAACAAAATTTTCTTTTTTCAGCCTTTTTCACATCATATGATTAAAGCGGCAAAAGGGTCGTTGCGGTCCCCAAGGTCATAAATGCGAATGCGAGCATTCGATTTCTGACCTTTTGTCCCTTGTATCATCATATCCCTGTGGTTCGAAAGAGCTATAATTGTTACTATTCATAGCCGCTTACAGGCAAGCTACGCTTGGCGAGTCGGCTTATATCTCTCAAGTCGGCTGTAAATAGTAACCTATAATTCATATCGTTTCTGTCACCTCCATCAATCTGCCCTCTCCTTATTCAGATAACTGTATATCTCCCGCTTTCCCACGCCCCGGTCCTTCGCCACCTGCTTCATGGCGCTTTTGGAATCCATTCCCTGGCTCTCGTAGAACTCCATATGCTCCTCCACAGACATCCTCTCCCAGTCCGCGATCTCCTCCCTGCGTTTTTCCTCCAGACTGCGGCCTTCGATCACCAGCACGAACTCCCCTCGGGGTTCCTCCGTCTCATACAGCGTTACCGCCTCCCTGAGCGTCGTTGGTATCACCGTCTCAAATACCTTCGTCAGCTCCCGGCAGAGAGTGACGCGCCGCTCCCCAAGGACTTCATAAAGCTCATCCAGCGTTCGCTTCAAACGATGAGGCGCTTCGTAAATTACGATTGTCCGGCTTTCTTTTTTTAATTCCTCCAGAATGACAGTCCTGTCCTTTTTTTCGGCAGGAAGAAAGCCCTCAAAACAAAAACGGCGGGTGCTTAAGCCCGATAATGTCAGCGCCG
>JAJQCU010000216.1:2461-2971 GCA_021202575.1 Lachnospiraceae bacterium | reverse complement strand
GCTTTGACGGGGAGATGGCCTATCTGGACTGGAAGGATGAGTGGAGGCTGGAGGATTTTGAATGAGATATCTATTGTCCTCTTGAATGTAAGAGCCAAAATATATGAAAAGACCGATAAAAATCAGGAATGTCCGATAATGGATGTTCCTGTTTTTTATTAAAATATATGTATCAGGACACTGCCGGGAGTATATATGAAAAATGGAAAGGAGCCCTGACCAAAACAGGAAGGAGAATATGATGGAATACGCGAAAAAAGAAATTTATGACGCCAAAACCGATCCCGTATATCAGCATCCGGTGATTGACGTAAAAGAGAACAGAACCCGTCAGCTGCTGAACGGGGAAACCATGGAATATCTGTATATTCATGGGCAGTTTGAGGGAACCAATGTGAAATTTATCTATTGTTTTCCTGAGAAAGAACAGTTCCAGGACAGATTCTTTCAGCATCTGTCCCCTTTACCGGGTCCGGATGAGGAGCTTGCGGCTCTGCCAAAAACCGGGGA
>JAJQCU010000216.1:0-2451 GCA_021202575.1 Lachnospiraceae bacterium | reverse complement strand
GCTTAAGCCATGGCGCCTGTTACGTGGAATCCAACATGGGTTCCAGCCAGATTTTCGGCACAGAGACAGATCCGACTATCTTTTACCGCTCTAACGCGGCGACCGCGGAATACTGCCGCACGCTGGCCAGAGAGCTTTATGGTACCAAAAGGGCTGTCGGAATTGTGTTCGGAGGCAGTGGGGGCGGATATAAGACCATGAGCTGTATTGAGAATACCAACGCTTACGACGGCGCGGTACCCTATGTCATCGGTTCCCCCATGTCCCTGCCCAACTGTCTGGCCATTGGCGCTCTGTCCAAAAGAATGCTTCGGGATTGCTGGCCCAGGGTGGTGGATGCCTGTGAGCCTGGCGGAAGCGGCGATATTTATGCCGGTCTGAATGAGGAAGAACGGGCTGCTTTAAGGGAAATGGTATTGATGGGAGTGCCGCCCAGAGTGATTGCCGGTTTTGATACCGATGACGACGGCTCCCTGCCGGTGCTGACTCCGGGCGTCCATGCTATGGATCCGGATTATTTTACGGACTTCTGGACTGTACCTGGCTATGAAGGAACCATAGAAGGGGGGAGCGCGCAGAGGGACAGAATCTGTATTCATACAAGGGTTGTGACAGCGGGTTTTCTGGATGGGAACAGCAGTCAGGAAGCACACGCCGCGGATGGTGCTGAGGAAGAAATCAGTGACGGCGAAACGGACGGCCGCAGCGGAATGAACAATCACAGCGGGGATGACCGCAACGGAACGAATGATCATAATGGAACAGATGACCGCAGCGGAACGAATGATCATAACGGCACAGACGACTGCAGCGGAACGGATGACCGCAACGGCACAGATGATGCCTGGCAGAAAATGATGACAGACATCAGAGGCATCTACATTCAGACTGAGGATCTGCGTATTGCTCCGGACGCTTACCTGAAGGGCGTGGACATCATATTCGAGACCGGCGCCGCCGCCGGCAAAAAACTCCGCCTGGACCGGATTGAGGGAGATAAGATCATTCCCGGAGTTTCCTATGGCATGGATGATTTTCAGGATGTATTCAGCCGGGTGAAGCCCGGGGATCAGATTTCACTGGACAATTCCGACTATATTGCCATACAATATTATCACAGACATCAGGTGCCGGAGGATTTGAGCTTTCACGCCTGGGATCAGTACCGGGATTCAAATGGAAAGCCTCTGTGTCCCCAGCAGAAGCAGGTCATTGCCTACGGCTTTACCGCCGGCGGCTGCGGCTCCGTGCAGGATGCCTGTGACGGCTATACTCACCTGAGAAATCTGTGCAGGGCGAGGGTCATTGTGGAATGAGAAAATGAGAGGGACAAAAAGCAAGAGGAATACTAAAATGAGATTAAAGAGGGACATCAACATCCATCAGTTTTTAAAAAAGGTAAATGAGTGCAGGGGAGAGGTCTTCTTCCACACTGTGGAGGGAGACCACCTGAACCTGAAATCAAAACTGACCAGCTATATTTTTATTACTCTGATCGACGCTCCGGAGGTGCTGTACAGTTCCGCTGTGGAATGTCAGCTGGAGGAGGATTACAGGCTTCTGGAAGCGTTTACGGAGCAATAGGCCTGACAACCCTGACGCCCGGGGGAGGAAGCATCTGAGCCCGGGCCATTGCAGGGAAATGCTGACAGAGAAAAATATCCGGATTTGTATATGTGACAGCGGAGGGACAGATGATGACAGATACTGAGACCAAAATCAGAGTTTTAAAGGAATGTATGGAAGCGGTGAACGCGGTGCCGCTGACCGAAATGGCGCCGGATTTTCAGATTCTGTACAGCACCCTGCCGCATGTGGATGTAATGGCTCTGTTTATGGAGATGGAATCTGAAAGACAGGGCTTTGAATATCAGTCCGCCGTTAAGGAGATGGAGAGCCGGTATCATGGAAGCACCAATGTGAACGTGTTCACCAATTTTCTCGGTATGGCCTGGATTTCCGACATCTGGTTTGAAGAGGGAGCCGTGAAGCGTATCTACATGCTGGGGCCGGTTTTTCTGGATGACTACTCTGTCGGCAATCTGGAGAAAAGGCTGGATGAACTGGAGCTGTCCCTGCCGCTAAAGCACCGTTTCATGAAATACATTCTGAGCACACCTGTCGTCTCATTGAGCCGGTTTTATGAGTACGGCATCATGCTGCATTACTGTGTTACCGGAGAAAAAATATCCGCTTATGATTTTATTTATCCGGATTATCAGAAAAAGGAAGCTGATGATGAAATCTTTTCCGTAAAGCATGGCACCTATCTGGCGGAGCAGGAGCTTTTAAAGATGGTGGAGGACGGCAATCTGGAATATGGGAAAATCATGGAAAAGAACCTTTTTACCGGTTCCGGGGGCGGCCTGCGCAATTCCGGTTATCTGCGCCAGGAACAAAACCGCGTGATTACGCTGACAGTCCTCTGCTCCCGGGCGGCGATCAGAGGGG
>JAJQCU010000287.1 GCA_021202575.1 Lachnospiraceae bacterium | reverse complement strand
CATCATAATTATCAAACATTATAAACCTCCTCACTGTAACCGTGGATAATGGTAGGAAAAATGCCTGGTTCCATCTTCATAAGTTACATAAAAATATCCGTTTATGGAAAATAATCCTGTAACGGCTTTCCCGTCCTGGACATATCCCAGTGTCGCTTTTCTCAGATTGTTTCCCTCATAATCCAGGCAGTAAATAGTATCTCCATTGATGTATCCGATCCAGTAGGTGCCGGTTTCACTGTTGTAGGTATAATTCAGCGCCTCTGCCGGGGAGCCATACACTTCAGGCGGAACATAAAAGGATTCTGAACCGTCCAGATAATAAAAATAGAGCATATCCGCATCAGCGTAAAACAGGGCGTCATTGGCAATAAAGCGGCCTGTCCCTGTCCCGGCGTAGGTGTTGCTGTAGTGCAGCTTTTCTTCCAGGCTGCCGTCCGACGACATGGTATATACTGTCACTATATCCGGATTTGTTTTGTCATCTGCCAGCCACGCCGTTCCACCCTGCCATCCCAGCAGAATCCCTTCCTGTGTGCAATACATCAGGACTGCCATTTCCTGTACGGATATTTTACCGGTTTCCTGTCTGCTCAATATGGTATAAGTCAAACTCGATATTTCGGTAAAACTCATATCATTCAGAGATACTCCTCCCTCATCCCTCAGGAATGCGTGCTCCAGCTGGTTTGGGATGCGGTAAACAGAAATACCCTCCCCGCTTTCATCTATCCCCAGGATGCTTTTACTGCTCATGATGAACGAGGCCATAGGGGAAGATATCTCCACATCGTCCATCAGATAAGTGTCTGCCGGATTTTTCGATGGCTGGACATAATAGAATATCCCCTCATCCAGGATATACAGCCTTTTTCCCCGAGCATACGCTGCCGCAATCCCGGAAGCAGCAAGGTTCGCATCCAGCCCGATGTTCACGTATTTTGTATAGCTGTTTTTGGAAAATTCAACATTCTCCGCGTTTTTCGCGAACCTGTCCTGCTTTCGCTGGCCGGACGTGACGTAAGAAATACTGTTTCCCAGCATTACAGCCGGCTGCCACTTCACATTGTCCGGGATAATATCGTAAATTGTCAACGATGTCCAGATGATAAGCAGGCATAAAATCTTTACAGAGATGCTGATTACTGCATCTTTCAATTTCCATTTTCCTCCCTTCTGTCCACTTTTTTAAACTTCCATAGGAATCCGTTCCCTGTGACATGTCTATGGTATCATATTTTTCTGCTTCCAATTTCAGGAGGTAAATTACATTATTATATAGATCTCGGACACTCTTTTATTTTGTATTTCTTTGCACACCAAAGAACCGGACTATCTCCTCCAGGCTGACAGGCGTAAAGTTATTGGCGTCCATCCCCACATCATACCGGAGGATGCCATTCTCCCGGTTCTTCAGGTTATATTCCTGTTTGTTATGCTGGTGGCCGTGGAGGTGGATGGAACCCTGCGGCCTGTAATTCCACTCCGTGATCGGATAATGGAAGAGGATAAACCTCCGGTTGTCCACCTTCAGCTGATAATAATCCTTTACCCATCCAAACAGGTCCGGGTCAAACTTATTTTTATTGACAAAATGATCGTGGTTCCCTTTGACCAGGTACAATGTCCCATTCAGGCGCAGCAGACGCTCTTTCGCAAAGTCCGGGCCTTTCATTGTGACATCCCCGAGGATATAGACCTCATCCTGGGGTTTTACTTTCCCATTCCAGTTCCTGATAATTGCCTCGTCCATTTCATCAGCGGTTTCAAAAGGGCGGCCACAGGACCGGATAATGTTCGCATGCCCAAAATGAATGTCTGATGTGAAATAAATCATTGTGATACCCTCCCATTTTCTGAATTGTTCATAAAATATCAACCTCCACCAGGTCCCTGTATAGTTTTAAGGAATCCCCATTTGCGGGGTAAATCCTGGCCGACAGTACGGTTATCGCATCTTTTCCTGTGTATTATTTATACCATACTTTTTCTATGCAGCCCCCGAAGGGGGTAAAAAAAAGACCGGGAGGCCATCTCCCAGTCTTTCCGTAGGTATTGTAAGCTATTCAGTTTTCACTGGCATAAGTCCCATTGATGATCCTTTTCAGCGTATGGCCGATGTCACTGATTTCCTCCTGCTTCCAGATGGTGATGACGTCCATCATGCTGCCGCGCCGCCGCTGCATGGCGTTGACCGGTGCATTGTCATAATAGCTCTTCTCCTGGGTATCCGCAATCAGGACCGCCGTAGCGTTGATGCCGAACTGCCTTGCCAGAGTCGCAAGCTTATAATAAAATTCCTGCTCTATATCCGGCCTGGCCTTGCATTCGATAAACAGGGTCCGGAAGCCTTTGGTAATGACGCAGTCAATCTCGCTTTTGGCCCCGCTCTCATCCCAGTCAATAACAAGGCCGCTCTCAACAGAGTCAAACTCTCCCAGCTCCCTTACCTTGTGGTAGGTATATATCTCCAGAATCCTCCCCGCCGTCGTCATCAGCCCTTTGACCTGCCTTCCGGCGTAAGTGAAGCTCACGGCCCCGGCGCTGTCAATATTCAGGTTATTCACGTAGCCCTTCCAGCTGAAAAATCCCATAAGCTTCTTAAGCTCGTCCATTTTATTCCCGGCAATGGAGGCGCCAGAAACCACAAGGGAGTTGAACATAACCGTGATTTCATGGGTCTTTGTGTTCAGCCCCAGTGTAATGTCATCCGGAAGCATCAGGGCACATACGTTGGAAAAAAGCGCGTTATATTCATTGCGGTTTCCGCAGCGGTCCACAATCAGGATTTCGCACAAATCCGCGCTGTACCCGTGGACGCCGCTCCCTTTCTCCAGGGTTTTCTGTTCCATCAGGAACCGGACGATTTTTTCCGCCCCTTTCCGGCATGTGTCCGGGACCAGATAGGTATGCTGCTGTGCGTCAGGGGATTTCTGGTGCTGCGGGATCTGTTTTAAGACCGCGAGGGCGTCAGTTTTGTAT
>JAJQCU010000358.1:2544-2984 GCA_021202575.1 Lachnospiraceae bacterium | reverse complement strand
CCACCAGAGCAATCAGAATCAGGAATAACACCAGACAGGCAGCCGCCGCCGCGCCAAAGCTCCTCCACTCCCGTTTCAGCCTGCTCTCCTTATTTTGCTGCTCCCATTTCCTTCTCAACGTCTCCGTATGCCTGATCATATCCTCATCCAGATAATCCATGGCGTCACTGATATCATTTTTATTCATAATAAAAGCCCTCCTCCTCCAGATAGGTTTTCAGCCCCAGCCGGAGCCGGTACAGCATGCTGTTGCCCTTCGGCACGCTGAAGCGGCAGTACCCGGCGATATCCTCCATGGAATCATGAAAATAATACCTTCCGATGAACACGTCCCTGGCCTCCTGAGACAGGGTTTTCAGATAAGCGTTGATCACTTCTCTGAGAATATGCTCATCCGCCTCCTGCTCCGTCGCATTTCCTGTGGAAATGCAGTCCTCCAG
>JAJQCU010000358.1:445-2534 GCA_021202575.1 Lachnospiraceae bacterium | reverse complement strand
CGCCTCAGCGTAGTGGGAGCCGATCCGTTTCTGACTGTTCCTTTTGCGGTACATGTCGATGGCTCTTCTGCGCGCCAGCGCCCCCAGATAAGTAGATAAAAATTCCGGCCTTTGCGTCGGCATGGAGTTCCACGCCTTCAGATATGTATCATTGACGCACTCCTCACTGTCCTCGAAATCCGCCAGCACATTAAAGGCGATTTTCGTAAGATATCTCCCGTATTTTTTCTCCGTCTCTGAAAGCGCCTCTTCGTCCCGCTCCCAGTACAGAGCCACTATTTCACTGTCCTTCAAAATTATTCCCCCGTTTTGTTCTTTCAGTATTCTGAATTCTGTCTGCACCCTTCCCGATTCTTTGACATTGGGAGCTGTCGAGATGTAACTTATGTATCCTGTACCGCCTGATACATGAATCGCAAGTCTTAAAAGCCTCACCGTAGTTACAGATCCTTCTGCGCGGCCTGCAACTTCAGCGGCCTTCCCCTATGTCATGTTCCTTTATACTTTATATGACGCAAAATAATCCGTCCGGTTTCATTTTACAGGGAAGTTTTTAAGAAAGAATAGATTATTTCTTAAGATTTCTGAGCAGAATCAAAAAACAGCGTCCAATCCTGAAAGACAGACACTGATTTAAGGAGCTGTCGTAAAAAGGGAATGTCCTCCAACACGGACATTCCCATACAATCTTTTACAATATATAGCGGAGAGTGTGGGATTCGAACCCACGTACCCAAAAAGGATAACCGCATTTCGAGTGCGGCGCGTTACGGCCACTTCGCTAACTCTCCATAGCTTCCCGGGAAATATTTTATTCTCTCCCGGGAAAGGTTTTATTTATTTGAAAAAACAGTCATCAGAACTGCGCCACATCCTTCATGGAGAAGCTGACGCGGCCCATCTTGTCCTTGCCGAGGCAGACAACCGTGACGGTATCGCCCAGGGTCAGCACGTCCTCCACATGGTTGATGCGCTCCCTGCAGATCTTGGAGATGTGCACCAGTCCCTCCTTGCCGGGGGCGAACTCGATGAAGGCACCAAATTCCTTGATGCTGACTACCTTGCCCTTGAAGACCTGTCCGGCCTCAAAGTCGGTCACGATGGTCTCAATCATCTGCTGCGCGCTGTCCATCATCTTCTGGTCGGTGCCGCAGATGGATACCATGCCGTCGTCGGTGATGTCGATCTTCACGCCGGTGCGGGCAATGATCTCATTGATGGTCTTGCCGCGCTGGCCCACCACCTCGCCGATCTTCTCAGGATCGATCTGCATGGAGATAATCTTGGGCGCATACTTGCCGACCTCCGGACGGGGCGCGCTGATGCAGGGAAGCATTACATTGTCCAGAATATACATTCTGGCCTCTCTGGTGCGGCGGATGGCCTCCTCCACGATAGGCCTGGTCAGGCCATGGATCTTGATGTCCATCTGGATGGCGGTGATGCCGTCCTTTGTACCGGCCACCTTGAAGTCCATATCGCCGAAGAAATCCTCCAGCCCCTGGATATCGGTCAGTACAATATAGTCATCATCCGTGTCGCCGGTCACCAGTCCGCAGGAAATGCCCGCCACCGGCTTTTTGATCGGAACGCCGGCCGCCATTAAGGACATGGTGGAGGCGCAGACGGAAGCCTGGGAGGTGGAGCCGTTGGACTCGAAGGTCTCGGACACGGTTCGGATGGCGTAGGGGAATTCCTCCTCGCTGGGCAGTACCGGAATCAGGGCACGCTCCGCTAAAGCGCCATGGCCGATCTCCCGGCGTCCCGGGCCGCGGCTGACCTTGGTCTCACCTACAGAGTAGGACGGGAAATTGTAGTGATGCATATATCTCTTGGAGGTCTCATTCTCATCCAGGCCGTCCACTCTCTGAGCCTCAGAAAGAGGAGCCAGGGTGGTAACCGTGCAGATCTGGGTCTGTCCGCGGGTAAACATGGCGGAGCCATGAACTCTGGGAATGATATCCACCTCCGCGCTCAGGGGACGAATCTGGTTGATGGCACGTCCATCCGGGCGCTTGTGATCCTTCAAAATCATCTTGCGGACGGTCTTCTTCTGATACTGATAGATGGCGTCGGACAGCAGGGGAAG
>JAJQCU010000358.1:0-435 GCA_021202575.1 Lachnospiraceae bacterium | reverse complement strand
TTGATCCAACAAAATCATGATGCGTCAGTTCTTCTCGTGAACATGATATATTGAGACCGACATATTGGGAAGCCACTCCTCCTTATCGGCGAAAGCCTCCTCCAGCCTTGCGGTGATCTGGCGGATATTCTCATCCCGCACCTGCTTCACATCCGCGAACACGGCCTCCTCCATCTCAGCCGGGGGAACGATCTCTTTGATCGCCTCGGTCAGCTCGTCCGGAATCACATATTTTGTGTACTCGTGCTTGGGCTTGCCCACCTCAGCCACGATTTTATTGATAAAGTCAATGATGGTCAGGTTGACGTCGTGAGCCTTATAAATGGCTTCAATCATCAGATCCTCCGGCACCTCGTTGGCGCCAGCCTCGATCATGATGACCTTCTCGGCGGTGGAGGCAACGGTCAGATTCAGATCCCCGTTCTTCCACTGCTC
>JAJQCU010000176.1 GCA_021202575.1 Lachnospiraceae bacterium | reverse complement strand
AGCTGCGCCAGATCCTCAATGGAATAAATATCGTGGTGCGGCGGCGGGGAAATCAGGCTCACGCCTGGGGTGGAGTGCCGGGTTTTGGCAATCCAGGGATAAACCTTTCCCCCGGGCAGATGGCCTCCCTCGCCGGGCTTGGCGCCCTGGGCCATCTTGATCTGGATTTCCTTCGCGCTGACCAGGTATCTGCTGATCACGCCGAAGCGGCCGCTGGCCACCTGCTTGATGGCGGAGCAGCGGTTCAGGCCGTCCCTGCCCACTGTCAGACGCTCCAGATCCTCGCCGCCCTCGCCGGAGTTGCTCTTGCCGTGGAGACGGTTCATGGCGATAGCCATGGTCTCGTGCGCCTCCTTGGAGATGGAGCCGTAGGACATGGCGCCGGTCTTAAAGCGGGTCACAATGCTGTCCACACTCTCCACCTCATCCAACGGCACGCCCTCCTCCGGATAATCAAACTCCATCAGCCCCCGAAGATTGCGCACGCCGCCCTCCTCGTTGATCATTCTGGTGTACTGCTTGAACATCCCATAATCGCCGCGCTGGGTGGACTGCTGCAGCATATGGATGGTAGCCGGATTGTACAGGTGCAGGTCCGCGCCACTGCGGCTCTTGTGCTGCCCCGGGCTGTTCAGCGTCAGGTCATTGTCCAGCTCCAGCGGGTCAAAGGCCATATCGTGAAGCTCATTGATCTGATTCTCAATATCCTTTAAGGTGATACCGCCCACGCGGCAGACCGTGTTGGTAAAATATTTGTCAATGACGGCCTTGTCGATGCCGATGGCCTCAAAAATCTTGCTGCTCTGGTAAGACTGGATGGTGGAAATGCCCATCTTGGAGGCGATCTTGACGATACCGCTTAAGATAGCTTCCCGATAATCGCTCTCCGCCGCGTAATAGTCCTTGTCCAGCATGTGGTTGTCGATCAGTTCCTGAATGGTGTCCAGGGCCAGGTAGGGGTTGATGGCGCTGGCGCCGTATCCTAAGAGGGTCGCGAAATCATGCACATCCCTGGGCTCGCCAGTCTCCAGGATCAGGGACAGGCTAGTTCTCTTCTTGGTCTCCACAAAGTGCTGGTTTAAGGCCGCCACCGCTAACAGGGAGGGAATGGCCACGTGGTTTTCATCCAGGCCTCTGTCGGAAAGGTTCAGAATATTGGCTCCGTCCTTGAAGGCCTTGTCCGCCTCATTGAACATGCGGTTGATGCTCTTCTCCAGGCTGGTGGTCTTATAGTAGGTCAGGGGCACGGTGGCCACCTTGAAGCCGGGCAGATTCAGGTTCTGAATCTTTAACAGATCCGTGTTGGAGAGGATCGGGTTTTTCACCTTCAGCATGTGACAGTTTTCCGGCTTTTCCTCTAAGAGGTTGCCGCTGGTGCCCATATGGATGGCCGTGGCCGTCACGATCTCCTCACGGATGGAGTCGATGGGCGGGTTGGTGACCTGGGCAAACATCTGCTTGAAATAATGGAACAGGGGACGGTGGCTCTTGCTCAGAACCGGAAGCGCCACATCCACGCCCATGGCCGCGGTGGCCTCCGAGCCGTTCTTCGCCATGGGGAGAATGGCCTGTTTTAATTCCTCATAGGTATAGCCGAAGGCCTTCTGAATTCTCTGGCGCTCCTCATAGGTGTACTTCGGCACGCTCTTATTGGGGATTTTGATGGAGCTTAAATCTGTCAGGTTATTGTCCAGCCACTCGCCATAGGGCTGGGCAGAGGCGTATTTTTCCTTGATTTCATCGTCGCCGATGACTCTCCCCTGCACGGTATCGATGAGCAGCATTCTGCCGGGACGCAGACGCTCCTTGACCACCACCTTTGTGGGGTCGATGGGCAGCGCTCCCACCTCGGAGGACAGGATCATCTGCCCGTCGTCGGTGATCATGTAGCGGGAGGGACGCAGGCCGTTTCTGTCCAGAACCGCCCCCATCACATCGCCGTCAGTAAAGAGGATGGAGGCCGGGCCGTCCCAGGGCTCCATCATGGTGGCATAATATTGGTAGAAATCCTTCTTGGTCTGGCTCATGGCCTTGTCGTTGGTCCAGGGCTCGGGAATGGTGATCATCATCGCCAGAGGCAGGTCCATGCCGGACATGACAAAGAATTCCAGGGTATTGTCCAGCTGGGCCGAGTCGGAGCCGGAGGCCTCGATGCAGGGCAGGACCTTATTAAAGGAATCCTTTAAATAGACGCTGTCCATGGTCTCCTCGCGGGAGAGCATCTTGTCGGCGTTGCCGCGGATGGTGTTGATCTCGCCGTTGTGTACGATATAACGGTTGGGATGGGCGCGCTCCCAGCTGGGAGTGGTATTCGTAGAGAAGCGGGAGTGGATCATGGCGATGGCCGCCACATACTCCGGATCCTGTAAATCCGAGAAAAAGGTGCGCAGCTGCCCCACCAGGAACATGCCCTTGTAGACGATGGTCCTGCTGGAAAAGCTCACCACATAGGTGTTGCTGGTGGACTGCTCAAAGACTCTTCTTGCCACGTAGAGCTTGCGGTCAAAGTCAATGCCCTTCTCCACATTGGCGGGCTTTTTCACAAAGCCCTGGATGATATAGGGCATGCACTCCAGCGCCTTGTTGCCCAGCACCTCCGGATGCGTCGGCACAACACGCCATCCCAGGAATTTTAGGCCTTCCTTCTCCACGATGATCTCGAACATCTTCTTGGCCTGATTCCTCGGCATTTCCTCCCGGGGCATGAAAAACATGGCGACGCCGTCCTCTCTCTCGCCGCCGAGGTCAAAGCCCAGCTTCGCGGTCTCCCTCTTGAAAAAAGCATGGGGAATCTGGGTCAGGATGCCGACGCCATCGCCGGTTTTTCCCTCCGCGTCCTTGCCAGCTCTGTGCTCTAAGGTCTCAACGATCTGCAGGGCGTTCTCCACGGTCTCGCGGGTCTTAATGCCTTTGATATTGACGCAGGCGCCGATACCGCAGTTGTCGTGCTCGAAGGCCGGGTCGTACAGGGGCGCCGCGGGGACTTCT
>JAJQCU010000071.1 GCA_021202575.1 Lachnospiraceae bacterium | reverse complement strand
CCATTTGTAAGAGGGTAAATAACATTCAGCAGAGTGAAAACCACCGTATACAGGTTTCTCAAAGTATATTTTTATAGGCTCTGTGCCGTTTTCGATATAAGTATCTGAGTAAACGACCTCGGTTTTGTCATCAAGTGTCATAAATGGATACATCATAATTTTGTAGTCCTATCCAGAAAAAGTACTGGACAATCTTCTATATATATGAGATTATAGTTTCCAGAGAACAGCTTTTCAACTCTTTTTATTTATTTTAAGTAGATATCAGGAAAAACGTCAACTTCATTTCAAAATTCAACATATAACCCACGAATACAAATTTTATCAAAACCCCTCTTCAGCTCTTTCAGCTGGATCTGGTTCTGACATCAATTATTCTTCTGTGCATCCTGGCGATGCTGATGTATCAGGCGCTGCAGCTTGTGGAGCACCGGTATTATCGAAGGACCGGGCTGGAGAACATGAAATAATTCTGTTGGTGGCTGTGAATAGTAAAATCCTGTTTGAGAATATGAAATAAATCTGCTTGCATATGGAAAAGTAAAAGCGTAAAATAGGTTCCGGACATTATTTAATGTAATAGTGTTCTCAGCGGACAATCGGGCGGGGTGCCGTGTGTCGGCGGCACGCATCGGGCACAGACGACCCTCACGGCACGCGGCCATGCCCGCAGAAGAGAATCGGGGATATGGGATATTTATGAAAGAAGAGCATATACTTTTGCCATTAATCAACAGCGCGTTTCAGCCGGGGCACTGCCTGGAAACTGTCCAGGCGATGGAGAATATAAGCGAGCGCGAGATCGCCATGGGAGAGTATTATTACTTCAGCGGGCGGCCGGAGGAAGCTGCCAAAGAGATGGAGCCGTATCTGGCCAGCGCGGATACGGGGCTTCGTCTGGCTGCCTGTCTTGTCTATGCTTTCGCGAATCTTGCCACGGATAAAATTCACCTTGCCCGGCATGCGCTGACCGAGATGAAAAAGACCTTTGCGGATATCAATGCCAGTGAAGACGCACCGCCTGAGCTGAAGGCAATGTCCTCCTTTGTTTCCGTAACCTCAGCCGTACTTCTGCATATGCCGGTGGAGGAGGAGCCCGCTTCTGAGCCCGGGCTTATGAATCTGCTTCCGCCGGGCCTGCGTTTTTTTTACAGCTATGTCCTGGCGCATTTCGCTTATCTTCAGGGAGACTACGGCAGGAGCATCGGGATTGCGCAGACAGCGCTGGCGTTTGAGCCTGAACTGTATCCCATCCCCACGGTTTATCTCAGGCTGGTAACTGTCATGGACTATATGGGTCTGAAGGATTCCGGAAAGGCGAAGGAGCAGATGCTTCTGGCCTGGGAGATCGCGAGGCCGGATGGCCTGATTGAGGCGTTCGGCGAACATCATGGCCTGCTCGGCGGCGTCCTGGAAGCCACTCTGAAAAAGGACTGGCCGGAAGATTTTAAGCGTATTATCGGCATTACATACAGCTTTTCCAGTGGCTGGCGCAAGGTTCACAATCCGGATACCGGGGATGACGTGGCAAGTAACCTGACCACAACAGAGTTTGCAATTGCCATGCTGACAGCGCGGGGATGGACGTACCAGGAGATCGGCAGCCATATGGGAATTTCGATCAATACGGTGAAGTTTCATATGGGAGCGGTGATAGGAAAGCTTGGAATTGAAAAAAAGAGTGAATTAAAAAAATATATGCTGCGGTGAAATTCCGTGTTTTTGTGCATTTCCCTCTGTATCATTTTATTGATACAGGGGGATTTTTTGCTGCGGGGAGGCTTATGCACCATTATTTTATAAGTTTCTCAAAAGGCGAACATATGTTCACCTGCCTGATTTTTTGAAAATTCGGGTAGTTTCAAATAAAAAGTGAGATGGTACAATGAGGGCGGACATAAAGAACGCGTCTTCATAGGGGATGCCCTGCGGGTGTGCATGCCAATGAACGACGAATGGGATCATGAACGGGGAAGAAGCGGGGAAGAGACATGCCTTCACAGGGGACAATCTGCGGACGTGCATGTTTCAGATGCGTTGATTTGCATGGCGGGGGAACGGCAGATGGAAAAGAAATTCAGACATTATGAATTCGAGGGCGCGGTACTGGATATCCCCATGTTTTATGATGAGCTGTCCCGCATGTATATCGAGGAATACCGGAATTTTAACGAGGATCCGGCATGGACGGCTGAGGGCTGCCCGCTGATGCATTCCGTGGAGGACGCCTGTCCATATGGAGAATGGGACGAACCGCAGCGCTGCAATGACTGCGGCTCCTGCCGTTTTTTTGAGCCGATTGCTCCCCACGCCCTGATTGGCGCATGCCGACAGAAGAAAAGGCTGTGGGCCAACAAAAGCTGAGTGGAGAGGGTTCCGGGCAGAGAAGATCCCAGGCAGGGAAGCTTCCATGGTTTTGCGGGTCAGACAGATTACCCGAAAGGTACCTTCTGACTTCGCGAGTGGTAATTTCCATTTTGGGTAAAAAATGGTAAAATACCGGAAAAGAGAAGAGGAGATATTATGCGGATAGCTCTCTGCGACGATGACAAAACGGAACAGGAACAGTTCATTCAGGCTCTGCACCAGTGGGATGCCGACAGAACGCCTGAACTTTTTATGTCCGGCAGGGAGTTTTTGGAAGCGGCGGATGTCTTTCCGCATTTCGATATCGCCTTTCTGGATATTTATATGCCGGCGGAGAACGGAGTGGATGTGGCGAAGGGGCTGAAGGACATTTCTCCTGAAACCGGCATTGTGTTTGTGACCAACAGCTCATGGCACGCCGTGGAGGCCTTTTCGGTCAATGCGCTCCACTATCTGGTGAAGCCTGTCACCGTAGAAGGGATCCGGGAATCCTTCCTGAGGCTGACCAGGCTTCGGAGCGGCAGGCGGGAGCGGTCCGTCCTGGATATTTCTGTCGGCAAGGACAATTATTCTCTCTATATGGATGAGATCCGCTATATCCAGAGCGCCAGCCACGCGACGGAGATTCT
>JAJQCU010000100.1 GCA_021202575.1 Lachnospiraceae bacterium | reverse complement strand
TTCTATTACATAAATTTTCTTAAACAGAAAATTATTTCTCAGCCCTTCAGAGAACCCACCATCACGCCCTTCACAAAATATTTCTGCATGAAAGGATACAGGCACATGATGGGTGCGGTGGAAATCACAATCACGGCGGATTTGATCACGCTGGTCAGCTGATTCATCTGCCCCTGCATGTCCCCGTCAGCCACATCGGAAGTGCTTGACAGCAGCAGCATCTCCCTCACAAACAGCTGCAGCGGATAGAGGTTTCTGTCTGTCAGGTACAGCAGGCCGTTGAAATAGCTGTTCCAGTATCCCACCGCCAGATACAGGGCGAGCACCGCGATAATCGCTTTTGACAGCGGAAGGGCAAAGCTGACAAAGAAGCGTGTGTTGGAACAGCCGTCAATGAAGGCCGCGTCCTGCAGCTCTGTGGGAATGGTGCTCTGAAAGAAGGTTCTCGCCATGATGATATTGAAAACCGACACACTGCCCAGGAGAACCATCACCGTCCGGGTATTCAGAAGACCCAGGTTCTTGACGATGATGTAGGTGGCGATCATGCCGCCGCTGAAGAATGTGGTGAAGACCATGTACGCCATGATAAAGCCTCTGCCCAGCAGATCCCTGCGGGACAGAGAATAGCCTGCGGTCAGGCAGCAGAACAGTCCCACCAGCGTGCCCGCTACGGTGTAGATGATCGTGTTCCTGTAACCGGTGATAATCCGCGAGTCCGTGAGCGTGGATATATAGCCCTGCAGGTGAAAGCCCTCCGGCAACAGCAGCAGCTTCCCGGAATTGACCACCGTAGGATTGGAGACCGAGGCCACCAGCACAAACCACACCGGATAGGCACAGATCAGGAAAATAATCAGCAGCAGGAAGATCAGAGTGCCGTCCACAATTCTGGTCTGTACGCTTTTCGGTTTATGTTGTTTTACTTTTGTCGTATGTGTCGCCATGTTTTTCTCCTTTCTCACCGGTTACCACAAACTGTCGCCATCCAGCCGTTTGGATATGTAGTTTGCCAGCACCAGGATAATGAAATTCACAATATTATTGAACAGTCCGATGGCAGCCGAGTAGCTGTACTTCATACTCAGCATACCCTGTTTATACACATAGGTGGAAATAATCTCAGAAACCGTGTTATTCAGCGAATTCTGCATCAGGAAAACCTTCTCAAAGCCTACGGACATCACGCTTCCCACGCGCAGGATGAACAGGATCTGAATGGTAGGAAGAATGCCCGGCAGGTCGATGTGCCAGATTCTCTGCAGCTTGCCCGCCCCGTCGATCTTGGCCGCTTCATGAAGCTCCGGATCAACCCCGGAGAGCGCCGCCATGAAGACAATGGAATTCCAGCCCATGCCCTGCCAGACGCCGGTCCACACATACAGGTGGCGGAAATACTGGGGCATCCCGATGAAGTTCTGGGCAACCCCGCCCAGGCTTTCAATAAGAGTATTGATAAAGCCGGAATTCAGTGAGAAAAAGCACTGAATCATACCTACCAGTACCACAGTGGAGATAAAATTGGGAAGGTAGGTCACTGTCTGGATCACCCGCTTGAAAGCGTTCCCCGGCACATTATGTATCATCAGCGCCAGGATGATCGGCGCCGGAAAGGTAGCCGCGATACTGTAGATGCTCAGGATTAAAGTATTTTTCAACAGGGTGCCGAATAAGGGAGAGCCAAAGAAATAGTTAAACCATTTCATACCCACCCATTCCGAACCGGTGATGCCTCCCTGGAAGGTGAAATCCCGGAAAGCGATCTGTATGCCGTACATGGGAAGGTACGCAAAAACAAATAGATACAAAACTGAGGGCAACAGCAAAACATACAGCGCTATATTGCGCCTATCATGATCAGCGTCTTCTTCAGCGGACGCTTGTTCTTTTTGATGCGCACCTGTTTACTAAGAGCCATCCTTACATCCTCCTTCTTCATCTTAAGTCTGTTTGTTCAGGTCATCTGCCCTGTTCCGTCCTTCTGTCTCTTACCATTCCCATCATAGCAAAAACAGAATTATAATACCTTGAATATTTTGCAACTTTTTTCATTTTTACAAAGACTTTACAGTACTTTTTTTGTTCCGCCAAACGCAATTCTCCGGGAAAAACCGGTTTCCAAGACCTCAGAAGACTCCATACTCACAGACAAAAACTCCGGACAAAAAAAGAGCGTCCGCCGTTCAGGATCCGGCAGACACTCCCCTGTATTCTTTTGCACCGTCTAATACGCGCACGCGGTGGCAATCAGCCCAAAGGCATTAACGCCCGCGAAAACGCCGTTCTCATGTTTCATATAATGCAGCGGCTCCTCCCACAGCTCCTCCAGGCCGTCCCTTCCCCGGGTCCACTCTCTCACGCGGGCGGCGGCGGTTTCCATCCTGGCCTCCATCCAGCCCAGGCGTCCGTCGATGACCTCAAACCCGTAGGGCTTATTGACCGCCATCCATAAGTCTCTCCAGGAGAGGCGCAATTCTTCCGTCTCTTCCTTCGTCCGCAGCAATTCCCCGGCCAGAGCCAGCGCTTCCTCCTGATTTCCCGTCTTCACCGCGGCCGATATCCCTTCATGCCAGCGGCATTTCCCGCTGATGACCCGGGCCAGCTTCGCGTAAAAGTCCATCAGCTGCCCATAAAGTCCCCCTTCCTCAGCGTATCCGCCATACTCTGCTGCAAGCTTCTGATAATACTCCGCCGCCTTCAGGCCCGCGTTGTCCTTTAAAAGGAGCTCTAGCAGGGATTCCTGGAAGAGCAGCGCTTTCGCCGCAAGGCAGGTGGTCATCTGAGGCTGTTTCATGCCCGGCACCGTGTTAAACCGGGCAAGACCAGCAAACTGTGCAAGATCCCCACCCGCACAGGTGTAAAAGCGATGAGCCAGCCAGCTCTCATCATAGCCCCCGGTGTAGGCAAATTCCGCGTACAGGCAAATCCCGGGAAGGGTGGTGAGCCTACTGCCCTCCGCCCCATCGTCCCGCCCGGGAGTGATGAGGGCAAAGGGGCTCGCGGCGG
>JAJQCU010000296.1:1943-3022 GCA_021202575.1 Lachnospiraceae bacterium | reverse complement strand
ACATATATCTGCAAAAACCGGTCAATGAATAGAAGCTGTTCATCGGCTGTCATGCTTCCACTCTTAAATAGCTGCTCGATTCTGTCTAGCACCTGCTCAGCTTTTTTCCCAGTTTGATGGTAAATTTCATTATATCCCCAAAAACCAATATCATCATCCTTGAACCATGAAACATCCCGGCCAAATTCCTTTGACAATGTCTTATAGGTCTCCTTATTTTTGGGGCGTGTATTCCCAGCTTCCCAATTCTGGATAGTTTTTCTGGACACCTGACATAACGCTGCCATTTCATCCTGTGAAATATATTTTCCCTTCCGTAACGCCTTGATCTTTTCCCCAAATGTCATTTCCTGTGGCTTCCGCTGCAGTATTTGCACGAAATAGCTGCGCAATGGTAAGTATACCAGATCAAAAGAATTTGTGCCACCCAAAACAATACTTTTTTGGCAAGCACCGGAGTGCGTTTACTGATTTTCCTTTGAAAGGGCTCATCACAGCCTTGTCCGAAAGTACTGAACTGTTATCAAGCTCACGGTTTCTTAGCTCCTATCGCTTTGGCAAACCTATCTCGCGTGCGGTTTGAAGTCCTTTATTTACGGGCTTTCTGAGCGAATCTAACGCCTAACGCCAAATTTTGAAAACATACCTTATTTTTAGCATACAAAAAGATATGGCACAGGAAAATGTAAATTCCATATATTTGTATAAAAACTGTGTTATACTCGTTAGGTTACAATAAATAAGAAAAAGAATCCCCTGTTTATAGGCTATTTGAACTATCGCCCGGCCTAACGCATTACCTCCCGCCTGAAAAACAGGCGGGAGGTGAGAAACAGAATATTGCCTCAATCATCGAATGGCACAGAAGCCTGATCCGTATGCGTCCATTCTCCTTGTATACCAGGTACAGTTAAATTCTCCCCGGCCTGGTCAATTCCCTGTGAGTAAAGCTTCAGGTCAAATTCCACCATGCGGCAATTACGCCCTTCCAGCCACTTTGATACGGTGACCTCCCTGCCGCCGCCCTGTTTGGCCTTTACCGTGATCAGGTTCTGTTCCGCCAGATTCTGCAGGGTCTT
>JAJQCU010000296.1:0-1933 GCA_021202575.1 Lachnospiraceae bacterium | reverse complement strand
GTAACTAAATCCACATTTCGTCAGAATCTCTCTCAGGACAGCCGGAAAAATATACACCTTATTTTTCTGCTCACCGAATATCCCCAGACGCGTCCCGAATACCGTTTTTTCAAACTGCGCCGCATTGCTGTAAACCCAGTCAACGATTGTCTGCGCCGCGTTCTCATTGACATCTCCTGGCCCGCCTGAACGGAGGCCGTCAATAATGGTTCTGGCCATCTGCAGGGCTCTGCTCCAGGATGCCTGCGGAATTAACAGCGGTTTCTTTTCCAACCCCGTGCCTTCTTCACCAGCCGCTATATTCTCGTTCTGGAAAATCCATCCATCAATCATGGCATCCGCCAGGGCAACAGCCGCAATCCCTGCGGTATGGCTGCCGCTGATTCCATCCGCAAAAGAATAAATCTCCTCAGACATCCTTTTATAACAATCCACGACATCACTTTCGTCAACTTCCAGGAGCCCGCTGATAAACTCCGGCCCGGCCCAGCCGCAGTTTAAAGGTGCCGTCTGATGCATCCGGCTTGCGGACTGCTCATCCTGAAACGGGCCTCCATATATCTCAATCACACGGGTGCTGACACCGGTCATTGAGGTTTCTGTAGCCAGCGGCTCCTCCCCGGTCATCAGCGCGACAGTGCGCCAGGAATTCAACGCCTGGAGCCCCCCGCTTTTATTTCCCCTGGCGCGGCCTGTTCCACTCGCTACCATATATATAATCTTTTCAATGGATTCCTGTTTCTGCCCCGCCAGCTGCCGCTCGTCAACCCCGAGGGGGAGATCATTATAAAATCCAGCCATACGCTCCAACGCTACCTGTGTAGCATTAAAATTGACCATCAGCTTTTCCGGGTCTCCCCACGCGGAAAGCGCTGCTTTCAGGGCCGCCGTTTTACCGCCCTTACTGCCGCCCCAATTATACACGATAAAGATCCTCTGCCGGATAATTCGCAGTAAAGGTGCCGTAAAACTGGCTGCCAAGATAAAGCGGAACTTGTCCCGTCCCCGGTGGGGCTGCATATCCTCTTTCCAGTTTTCGAAAGAACCTGCTGTGTGATATGCGTTTGCCCAGCCCTGGAGTGACGGTTCAATGTCCAGAATAATATCCTTACCATGCCCCGGCAGGAACCTTCCCTCTGACTGCCATCCGAAAACAGAGGTAGAATCTGCCCGTGCTATAACATCTATATTCTTCGCTTCCAGCGCGGTAAGGAAGCTGACTACCTGTCTTGCATTCCCGCTCGTGACAGTACATCCCCGGTCTGTTAATGCCAGAATATTTTTCGCCGAGAAAACGATGGATCTCTGATAAACTGCCGTATGCCAATCTCCGTCACGCTTAAACGCGATCTCGATTTTCTCCTCCCCGGTCCCCTTATTGATCAGGCGCCTTATTAAAATAATCGGCGTCCGGCACACCATAACGGGTGTATTATTTTTCTCATCAAGCCAGAAAATTCCCTCATCTGAGTAAACCCAGCCGTCCGGCTGGCGCAGGTTCACCGGGATTCCCCGGATCATTTCAGAGGCGGTTCCGGAGGCCTTTTCTATCTCAATTCCATTTGCTTCCTTAAGTGCCTTATGTATCATCTTTCCCGCGTCCTTGCCATTCCGCAGGTAAAGTTCAGACGGGTCCTTTCCCCCCAGCTGCTGGCAGCTCCATACAAAAACCTCTCCACTGAATTTCTGTTCCCTCAAAACGTTACATATTTTCTGCTGGAACACCTCCCCGCCCTTGTCCTGCTCTTTATGGATATAAACCCTTAATCCCTTAAGCTTTACTGCCATGCCGGCATGAAAAACACTGGCCCCCGGCACCCCTAATGCCGACAGTCCCAGGTACCATAATGTCTGGGTATCGCTCTCTCCCTCCACCAGGACCACATAACCAGCCTTCCGAAATTCTTCCAGACGCCATTCCCCATATAAGATC
>JAJQCU010000161.1 GCA_021202575.1 Lachnospiraceae bacterium | reverse complement strand
GAGCCACTAAAATCAGCTCCTTCACCCCCTGTGCAGCAAGCGCTTCGGCCTCCCGCACCAGATCCTCCATGGGAACGGAGCGGAAATGTCCCCTCACTTTGGGAATAATGCAGTAGGTGCAGCATTTGTCGCACCCTTCCGCGATTTTCAGGTAGGAATAGTGGCCTCCCAGGGTTGAGACAATTCTGCGGCTTTGTACAGCGGGCAGATACTGCAGATCCCGCAGATATTCCCGGTTTTGGCGTCCGGCAAGAACACCCTCCACTGCGTCCGCAATGCTCTCAATGGCCATGGTGCCCACCACCGCGTCCACCTCCGGAAGCTGTTCCCTGATCTCCTCGTGATAGCGCTGGGCCAGACAGCCGGCTGCAATCAGGGCCTTCAGCCGCCCATTCCGCTTTAAGGCGCCCAGATCAATCAGCGTCTGGATGCTCTCCTCCTTAGCGTCTCCGATAAAGGTACAGGTGTTGACCACAGCCACATCGGCCTCATTTTCATCATCGGTAAATGCAAAGCCCCGATCCGCCAGAATCCCAAGCATTTTTTCCGTGTCCACCAGGTTTTTGTCACATCCCAGGGACACAAACATAATCCTGATCATGGGCCGTCAGCTGTCCTGCTCTTCTTCGTCTGAAATAATCTTCACCTGGCCCTCGTACAGCTCCTGCACCGCGATGCTCAGCGCGTTGTCGGCCCTGCCCACAGCCTTTGGTTCAGAACCGTTCACAATCTGACGCGCTCTCTTGGCGGTAGCCATAACAATAGAATACCGGCTGTTTACCAGCGGTTCCTCCTGATCCGCTCCCTCATTAACCACTTCCATCAGCTCCAGATATGACGGATGCAACATAATAAATTCTCCTCTCTTTCCAACGGGCCAGTACCGCCGCGGTCAAAGCGCGCGCAGCTCCCTGGCAATCTCTTCTATAAAAGCGGCGTTTCTCGCCGTGGACATCTTCTCTGACTGAATGATATGGTGCATTTGCTCCACACAGGCTTCCAGATCATCGTTGACCAGGATATAATCATACCGCGGAATATATTCACACTCCTCCACGGCCCTGCGCATTCTGGCTCCGATCACCTCATCCGTCTCTGTTCCCCTTCCCCGGATTCTGTCATAAAGCGTCCGGGCGCTGGGCGGCATTACAAACATCAGTACGGTTCCCGGGAATTTTTTCTTAACCTGTAAGGCCCCCTGGACCTCAATCTCCAGGATCACGTCCTTTCCCGCCTCCATCTGGCGCTCCACATACTCTCTTGGCGTGCCGTAATAATTGCCGCAGTAGGAGGCATACTCAATCAGGCCGCCGTCCGCAATCTTTTCCTCAAATGCTCTTCGATCCGTGAAAAAATACTCCACGCCCTCCTGCTCACCGGGTCTGGGCGCGCGGGTTGTCATGGAAACACTCAGCGCGTAGCTGTCAGCGTAGCTTTGCAGGAGCCTTTTCATGATGGTGCCCTTTCCGGTGCCGGCGAAGCCGCTGACTACAATCAAAATTCCCCTCTGATCCATGGTACGCTCCTACTCAAGATTCTGAATCTGCTCACGGATCTTTTCAATTCCCGTTTTCAGCAGAATCGCGTGATTGGTGATTTCCAGGTCAGAGGACTTGGACAGCGTGGTATTGGCCTCCCGGTTCATCTCCTGGGCGATAAAATCAAGGCTGCGGCCCACATTCCCGCCCTTCTGTAAAGACTCCCGGGCGGTGTGGATATGGCTGCGAAGACGCACCAGCTCCTCATCCACGCAGCTTCTGTCCGCGAAAATCGCGACCTCCGTCAGCAGCCGGTTCTCATCAACAGAAGCGTCCGCCAGAGCCGCCTCCACCTTCTCGCGAAGCCTGTCCTGATACTCCTGAATGATCTTCGGAGAGCGTTCCTCGATAAAATCAACCAGCTTCTCCATCTCATCCAGCTTCAGCAAAAGATCCTCCTTCAGATGCTCGCCCTCCAAGCTGCGGGAAGCGGCAAACTGCTCCGCCGCCGCTGTGAAAGCCCTTTTCAGATCCTGCCACAGCTCCTCCTCATCCACAGGCGCCTCTTCCAGAGAAAAAACCTCCGGGCACCTGGACAAAAGAGAGACTCCCGCATCGTTTTCCAGGGAAAAATCCTGCGACATCTGATGGAAATATTTCACATACTCCTCCGCAACCTGGCGGTTATACTTCACGCTGACCGTACTCTCAGCATAATCCTCCATGGAAATGAAAATATCCACTTTGCCCCTGGAGGCGTATTCCTTAAGCTCATTGCGAATCGGAATTTCCAGAAAGGTCAGCTTCCTGGGCAGCTTGACTGTCACGTCAAGATACTTGTGATTGACTGACTTGATCTCCACGGTATATTTGCGGCTGCCGGCCATAAGCTCGCTCCGGCCAAAGCCTGTCATGCTTCTGATCATATGTTGACCCTCCGGCAGGCGAATTTTGTCATGTTTTCTCCCGCATGCCAGTTAATAGTATAGTAAAATCCCGGTAAATAGTCAAGGAGGAATCCGGGTTCATGCACGTAAAAACACACAGGCAACCTCAGCTGTCTGTGTGTCTGTCCCTGTCTTATGATCCTGTTCAACGCTCCAGCATATCGGATATATAAGCGTCCACACCGCTTTTCTCAATGCCCAGAGCCACGGCAAGTTCCCCGTTTAAACGGTCGCGGGCAATCCCCAGATATTTCTCATCCATGGACATATTCTTTTTGCCGGCACGCATACGATCCTGCCTGCGTTTATAAATCGTCTTAATGACGCGGATGGTGTCTCTGTGATCGCCGGTGTGAAGCATTTCCTTGAAAATTCTCTCCCTGTCCTTCTCATTGGTGATTTTGACAGGCTCCATCGACGGAATCTGACTGACAAGCTCCTCCGCGCTCTGTTTTGTCATCACCGGGCGCAGATCGAAATTCTCACTGTCCACGGGCACAAAAAGCTTACTCTTCGAATCATACAACGGAGCCAGCCTGTAAAAAGACCGCTGTGATTTATCCACCTTCACATCCACAGGCCCGATATGCTCTATCTTACAA
>JAJQCU010000396.1:982-3029 GCA_021202575.1 Lachnospiraceae bacterium | reverse complement strand
CCGGCATATGTTAGTCTCCCCAGCTCCGCTGGGGGATTTATACTGTTTCATTAAAAACGGAAATCCATAATCAGCTATACGAACAGGGCAAGCACCTCTTTCATCATATGAATAATATAATCTTTCATCGGCTGCAGAAAGCACCTTCTGATAATGCAATACTCCATTCTCTGTAATATACGCAAATACACAGATGGGAATTCCCACTTCCAGAGTCATTATACGGAAGGCGCCACATTCTGTCAATCTGCTGCGCTTCCCTTATTCGCAGCTCTTATGCACTATATACTTAAAAGGACAGAATATTTCATCCTTGAAGAAATGAATCGATTGTGCTATCATGCTGATAAACAGTAAAGCAGACACGTCCGCCGACGCGGACAACACAATACAGGACAGGAGGCAATGACAATGAGTACCTGGGGAAAAATCGGACTGTTCGCCAGCGGAGTCCTTTTCGGGACGGCTGGTGTGAAGGTCTTAAGCAGCAAGGATGCGAAGAAGGCATATACACACACTACCGCGGCTGTTCTGAGAGCCAAAGACAGCGTTATGACTACCGCAACCACAATGAGGGAAAATGCCGGCGATATTCTGGCGGACGCGAAAGCAATCAACGAAAAGCGTGAAGCGCAGGAATGTGAAGCGGAAATTGCTGACGAAGCGGATATCCAATGAAATGCAGAATATTGCATGAGACCAGAGGAAGACTGCGGGTTCATGTAGGACAGGAAAATAAAATCACATTACACCAGGCGGATATTCTGGAATATTACCTGAGGGCGCTTGACGGCGTAACGGAAGTCACCGTCTATGAACGCACGGCTGATGCCGTGATCGTTTTTCACTCGGACCGCTCTGTTATTATCGCGGGCTTAAGCAGATTTCGTTATGACTGCGAAGTTGCTGTTCCGGAAAATTCAGGGCGGGAGTTGAATCGTCAGTTTGAGGAAAAGCTGATTCTCACCGTGCTGTGCCGCGGCCTGAGGCAGATTTTTCTGCCGTCTCCGGTACGGGCTGTCCTCTCTGTTTTCTCCTCCTTCCGCTACATTCTGAATGGATTACGCTCCCTGAGGGAAGGAAAACTGAAGGTAGAGGTTCTTGACGCCGCGGCTATCACGGTTTCCATGCTGCGCGGAGACTTCTCCACAGCCTCCTCCGTCATGTTCCTTCTGAAAATTGGCGACATCCTGCAGGAGTGGACCCGGAAAAAATCAGTCGGAGATCTCGCCCGCGCCATGTCTCTGCATGTGGATCAGGTGTGGCTGAAAACCGGGGATCAGGAGCTGCTTGTCCCTGTTTCGGAAATCCGGACCGGGGATCAGATTGTGATACGCATGGGAGGCATGATTCCGCTTGACGGAAAGGTCATCCAGGGGGAATGCATGGTCAACCAGTCCGCCATGACAGGGGAGTCTCTTCCTGTCAGAAAAGTTCCAGGCAGCTATGTATACGCAGGAACGGTTGTGGAAGAAGGAAGCTGTGTTATCCGCGTGGAAAAAGCCGCCGGCGGGGGGCGATACGACCGGATTGTGAAAATGATCGAAGAATCGGATAAGCTGAAATCAGCAACAGAGGACAAGGCCTCCCATCTGGCGGACAGCCTGGTCCCCTATAGTCTGGCGGGTACCGTGCTGACCTGGATACTGACCCGGAACGTAACAAAAGCGGTGTCTGTGCTGATGGTGGACTTTTCCTGTGCCCTGAAGCTTTCCATCCCTCTGGCGGTGCTGTCCGCCATGAAAGAAAGCAGCCTGCGCCATATTTCCGTCAAAGGCGGCAAGTTTATGGAGGCCGTATCCGAGGCCGACACGATTGTATTTGATAAAACCGGCACCATGACCCATGCCACCCCGAAGGTTGCGCTGGTTGTCCCCTTCCGCGGGGAAGACGCTGATGAAATGCTGCGCCTTGCCGCCTGTCTGGAAGAGCATTATCCCCATTCCATGGCAAACGCTGTGGTAAACGCCGCAAAAGAAAAAGGACTGGATCACGAAGAAAAGCACTCCCACGTTGAATATGTAGTCGCCCACGGCATTTCCAGTAC
>JAJQCU010000396.1:0-972 GCA_021202575.1 Lachnospiraceae bacterium | reverse complement strand
TTCCAGTACAGTGGACGGGGAGAAGGTTGTCATTGGAAGCCATCATTTCGTCTTTGATGATGAAGGCTGCACGGTTCCCGAAGGGGAACAGGAAAAGTTTGACGCGCTCCCGGATGAATATTCCCATCTTTATATGGCTGTCTCGGGAGTTTTGTCCGCGGTTATCTGCATCGAGGACCCCATCCGCGCGGAAGCCCCGGCGATTATCCGCCGCCTCAAGGATCTGGGAATCTCGAAAACGGTGATGATGACAGGAGACAGTGAACGCACCGCAAGGGCTGTCGCTGCACAGGTCGGAGTGGATCAGTATTTTTCAGAAGTGCTACCGGAAGATAAAGCCAATTTTATCCGTCGGGAGCATGAAGCCGGGCGCAAGGTCATCATGGTGGGCGACGGGGTCAATGACTCCCCCGCTCTGTCGGAAGCGGACGTCGGGATTGCGGTATTAGAGGGCGCCGCCATCGCCAGGGAAATCGCCGATATTACAATCCCGGGAGATGACCTGTATGCCATTACGACTCTGAAAATCCTGAGCGACCGCCTGATGGCCAGGATCCATACCAGCTACCGTCGTATCATCAGCTTTAATTCTCTGCTGATTCTTCTTGGTGTAACGGGGATCCTGTCTCCTGCCGCGTCGGCGGTGTTACACAACTCCTCCACTGTTTTGATCAGCCTGGAGAACACGACCAGTCTTCTGGATTAAGCTCCAAACCGACGAAAGCTTTCCATGCCCCATGACAAAAATAACCTCCCGGGAACAAACTCCCGGGAGGCTTTTTTTGACTGCTCCTGCCATGCCGTTACTGTTCCAGCATTCATGTTGATCCAGTAAGCGTCAAAGGTGATATCCCCGGCTCCGCCGCGGGAAATTATTATGCACTTCTGTTTCCACTTGCTTTTCTCTCAGACGGTCGACGCTCTGGAAATCACATAAGCGGAAGTCTGCCTGCCCGCCACACGCTTTCTGAC
>JAJQCU010000174.1:750-3054 GCA_021202575.1 Lachnospiraceae bacterium | reverse complement strand
ATTGAAAACGGTCTGCGCAGCCGGGTCATCGTGGAGACTGACGGCAAGCTGATGACCGGCCGGGATGTGGCGATAGCCGCCATGCTGGGCGCAGAGGAATTCGGCTTTGCCACCGCGCCCCTGGTTACCATGGGCTGTGTCATGATGCGCGTCTGCAACCTGGATACCTGCCCGGTGGGCGTGGCGACCCAGAATCCGGAGCTTCGCAAAAACTTCAAGGGCAAGCCGGAGTATGTGGAAAACTTCATGCGCTTTATCGCCCAGGATCTGCGGGAGCACATGGCGAAGCTGGGCGTGCGCACGGTGGACGAGCTGGTGGGACGCACGGACCTTTTAAAGGTGAAGAGCGGCCTGACCGACCTGCAGTCCCGCGTTACGCTGGATAAGATTTTAAATAATCCGTACGACGCCAGACAGATGAAGGTGACCTTCATTCCCGAGCAGGTCTATGATTTCAAGCTGGAAAACACGCTGGACGAGAAGGTTCTTTTAAAACAGCTGGATAAGGCCATCTCCAAAGGCCAGAAGCGGTCCATTGAGGTGGATGTGAAAAATATGGACCGGGCTTTCGGCACTATCCTGGGCAGTGAGATCACAAAGCGCCTGGGCGACGATGTGGCGGAGGATACCTACCGGGTGCTCTGCAAGGGCAGCGGCGGCCAGTCCTACGGCGCCTTTATTCCCAAGGGGCTGACGCTGGAGCTGGTGGGCGACGCCAACGACTATTTCGGCAAGGGTCTTTCCGGCGGCAAGCTGATCATTTACCCGCCCAGAGGCAGCAAATTTAAGCACGAGGAAAATATTATCATCGGCAACGTGGCGCTCTACGGCGCGACAAGCGGCAAGGCCTTTATCAACGGCGTGGCGGGGGAAAGGTTCTGTGTGAGAAATTCCGGAGCCACCGCGGTGGTGGAGGGCGTGGGCGACCACGGCTGCGAGTACATGACCGGCGGCACCGTTCTGGTCTTAGGCCCCACCGGCAAGAATTTCGCGGCGGGCATGAGCGGCGGCATTGCCTACGTGCTGGATGAAAATAACGACCTGTACAAGCGGCTGAACAAGGGCATGATTTCCTCCCGGGAAATCACCTCCAAGTATGACGTCAGCGCCATCAAGGACCTGATCAGCGAGCATGTGGCCTACACCAACTCGGAGAAGGGCAAATATATTCTGGATCATTTCGGGGAATATCTGCCGAAGTTTAAAAAGATTATTCCCAATGATTATGAAAAAATGCTCTCCGCCATCGTCCAGATGGAGGAGAAGGGCCTGAATGCCGAGCAGGCGCAGATCGAGGCCTTTTACATGGTCAAGGGAAAGTAGAGGAGGAAGAGAAGCATGGGAAAACCAACAGGATTTATGGAATATGAGAGAGCCGTCTCCACGGCGGAATCTCCGGTCACCAGAATCGGCCATTTCAACGAGTTCCATGAGCATCTTCCGATGGAGAGCCAGCGCCTCCAGGGCGCCAGATGCATGGACTGCGGCGTACCCTTCTGCCAGGCGGGCATGATGATCGCCGGCATGGCCAGCGGCTGCCCTCTGCACAACCTGGTGCCGGAGTGGAATGACCTGGTGTATACCAACAACTGGAAGCAGGCCTATAACCGTCTGCATAAGACCAACAATTTCCCGGAGTTCACCTCCAGGGTCTGCCCGGCGCTGTGCGAGAACGCCTGCATGTGCGGCTTGAACGGCGATCCGGTTTCCACAAAGGAAAATGAGTACGCCATCATTGAGAACGCTTACGCGAAAGGCTATGCTGACCCGAAGCCGCCGAAGGTGCGCACCGGCAAGACCATCGCCATCGTGGGCAGCGGGCCAAGCGGCTTAGCGGCGGCGGATCAGTTAAACCGCCGGGGCCACAGCGTCACGGTATATGAGCGGAGCGACCGCGTGGGCGGCCTGCTGCGCTACGGAATCCCCAACATGAAGCTGGAAAAGAGCGTGATCGACCGCAAGGTTGCCGTCATGGAAGCGGAGGGCGTAGTATTCAAAACGTCCGTCAATGTGGGTGTGGATATCAGCGCTCAGGAGCTGATGAGTCAGTATGACCGTGTGATCCTGGCCTGCGGAGCCTCCAACCCGAGGGACATCAACGCGCCGGGAAGGGACGCCGAGGGGATTTATTTCGCGGTGGATTTTTTGAGCCGCAACACGAAGAGCCTGCTGGACTCCAACCTGCAGGACGGCAATTTTATCAATACAAAGGACAAAAACGTGGTGATCATCGGCGGCGGCGATACCGGAAATGACTGTGTGGGCACGGCCATGCGTCACGGCTGTAAGAGCGTGACCCAGCTG
>JAJQCU010000174.1:0-740 GCA_021202575.1 Lachnospiraceae bacterium | reverse complement strand
CTGGAGATGACGCCGAAGCCCCCGGTATCCCGGGCAGCCAGCAACCCCTGGCCGGAGTGGCCCAAAATTCTGAAAACCGATTACGGGCAGGAGGAGGCCATCGCGAAATTCGGCCATGATCCCCGCATCTTTGAGACCACGGTGAAGGAATTTGAGAAGGGGGAGGACGGAAAGCTGACCGGCGTGATCACCATCCGCACCGCCATGGTGAAGGATGAGGCCACAGGCCGCATGGTCATGAAAACCCTGGAGGGCACAGAGCAGCGCATGGACGCGGAGGTGGTGCTCATCGCCGCGGGCTTTCTGGGCTGCCAGTCCTATGTAGCGGACGCCTTCGGCGTGGAGCTCAATCCCCGCACCAATGTGAAGACGGAGCCAGGCAAGTACCAGACCAGCGTGGAGAACGTGTTTGTCACCGGCGATATGCACCGGGGCCAGAGCCTGGTGGTCTGGGGCATCAGAGAGGGAAGAGAGGCCGCCTACGCGGTGGACGAGAGCCTGATGGGGTACTCCAATCTGATGATACAGTGAGTGCTCAGTGCTCCCGCGTATCAGGCCGCATGAAAAAATGCCGCGAAAAGGATATTGCGTGAAGACGTCCATGTCCAAAAATCAAAAAAAAGAAACCCGGGAATCCAGTTTCCGGGTTCTTTTTTGACGCGGCGGGCGATCTGTCCGATATATTGTTACTATTCACAGCCATTTCCCCACATGCGCAAAAGCGTCCAGCAAGCTGTCCG
>JAJQCU010000324.1:1736-3078 GCA_021202575.1 Lachnospiraceae bacterium | reverse complement strand
GTATAAATACTCCACAAAGGATTCGTCACTCAGATTTTTATTCGTGAATTCCTGGGAAAAGATAAACCCGTACGATACGTCCCTGCCGCTTTTGGTGTGGTCCCACAGCTGGCCTGTCCAGTCCGCCAGCCCCGCCTCATCCGGTTCCCGGTCCAGGCAGATGCTGTACAGTCTTGTCACAAAGGCCGTGACGCCGTCCGTCTCCCCACAGACAGAGCAGGAACCATGAGGCACCGTGCCGTACTGAGGGATTTCAATCGGATCCCCCAAAGTAATGCCGTATGTATTACAAATATTCTGGAATTCCGTGCTCTGGGAAAATCCGTTGAAAACCTCCTCCCTTGTGGTGCCGGTCTCCAGCCTGCTTACCCAGTCCGCCAGTCCCGCGTCATCATATTCCCTGCCCATAAACGCCCGGTAGAGCTGCTTCACATAGTCTGTATTACAGAAGTTGTAATTCTGAAATTCCGTGCTGAAAATAAAACCGTAGGCCGCGGAAGCTCCCGTCTCCTGTCCGGTGGCCAGGCGGTTGACCCAGTCCGCCAGTCCCGCATCGTCAGGATCACGGTTCAGGCACACCTGGTACAGCCTTGTCACAAATTCCTCAATCTGTTCCGTGTCAGCAGTTTCCGCCCCGGTGCTGCCGGACGTTGTATCCAGGACAGCCGAGGGTTCTCCCTCCTCTCCGTTGGCACAGGTAGTGACATCGCCGCTAAGCGCCTGCACAGTCTCATAATACCTTCCTTCGCCATATGTAGAAATTCTGTATGAGAAATAATCATAGCTCAGCGTCTCGTCGGCCGTATCCCTTCGGGTTTCACTCACCCACCTTGTGCCGTAAATTAAAACGTAAGAACCATCCTCCTGCTCCTTGTACAGTCTCAGCCAATACCCGCCGGCGTTCTCCACGCTGGTATAATAAAATTTCCCGGTGGTTTCAGTATCCCAATAGCCTGTGGTAGTTCCCAGCGCTGTATCCGGGCGTACATAAACCTTTTCCGCGGACCACTCCGACCAGTCGCTGCCAGTATACACCTCATCATCACTTGCTGCTCTCGCCTTAATACGAAACTGATAAGTTCCTGATTCCGTAATATAGGGAGAAAATGAAATTTCCACTACTTCCTTACCCGTCAATCCGGACCAGCTGATCGTCTCGTAACTCTCCCCGTCCTTAGTCACCTCCAAAGTATACAAACCAGTCGATCCCTCTACCGCGTTAAACTGCACATCAAAATTGTCCGTCCAGGCAAGGCCTGTCGGCGCGGCCAGCTGCGTCTTCCCGCTGTCCGTTTCCGACGCTGATACCTTTACCCCGCCCATTATCACCGCCAGGGTAAGC
>JAJQCU010000324.1:0-1726 GCA_021202575.1 Lachnospiraceae bacterium | reverse complement strand
ATCTTAAACCCCTCCTTTGAATTATGAAATTTTTGCCATATCTGACGTTCCAATCATAAACCAGGTTATCCTTTTCTGTCAATCGGAATCCGGATTTTTTCCACCTCTTCGGCCGGTAAAATCCGCCTGACTTTTATGCATTCGCCGGTCAGAGGCTGTCCGGCACTGCTTTCCCTCAATCCTCTCTTTCCAACCTTACTCCCGGCTCCACACATAGCAGAACGCCTGAGTCCTGGCAGCGAAGGGATCGCCGTTTTTCAAAAGCTCCCTGATCTGCGCCTTCGTATACCAGGCCGCCTCGATCTCCTCCACTGTGGAGGTGCTTTTATGGAACTCCCCCCTGGCCCTGCCAACAACACACACATTGGTCTCATTGCTGAAGCCCACCGCGCTGTAGGACACTCCCAGAAAGTCATTGATCTCATAAAGCTCCAGCCCCGTCTCCTCCCAGAGCTCCCGGACAGCGCTCTCCTGAGGCGTCTCCCCCGGGTCAATGAGCCCCGCCGGGAAATTATAAACCCAGCAGCCGGGCGCCAGCCGAAACTCCCGATCCACTAAAATCCGCTCGCCGCTCTCATCAGTGGCGATGATCACCACCGCGTCCGCCTTTTTGCCGTGCAGCTCCTCAAAGGAGTGAATTTCCGGATTGCGGCTGATCATCTCATAATTTTTGATCTGATGATCAGCCGTCTCGTAAGCCACATCGTATCGTGTGATGAATTTTCCTTCTTCCTTTTTCGTGATTCCCTTAAACTGCATTTTGACTCCTTCCTGTATCTTTCCATGGTTCTATGTAACAGCATTTCAATTTCTTCTCAACTTTCAACGGGCTACGCTGACTGACGGCGCTGAGCGTCCGGTGGACGTTCGTTTCCGCAAGGGACGCCTCCGGTGTAGCGCGAACCCGCACAGCATGCGGGCTTTGCCCGTAGAAGCGAAGACCAACACAGCGGATGGCGGCACAGACAGTGCTTTAATTAAAATTATGATTGAGGCGGTGCACCAGCACCACATAGATTTCATCGGCCACTGCCAGCTTATACATCAGCCTTGATGGCTGTGGCGGGATTTCGATGGCGCAGCTTTCCGTGCCATATTGTGTGCTGATAGCAAAATATACTCTTCCCGGCTTGGATGCCTCTTCATTGGCCGGGTCAATGTTGCCCATAGTCCCCGTCACGCCAATCCCGATATCGGCGTCAAAGGCCTTACGGCACACCTCCGACATGGCGGTTGCCGTCTCTTTGGAATAAACTGTATACTTTTCAATGATTTCCGCGGGAACACCCATCCTGATTTTAACTTCATTGCTGTAGGTGATATAAGCTCCCTTCAGCACTGCTGACGATCCTTCTGTGTCGGTAATTAAAGAAGCGATTTGCCCTGAGGTCGCGCTCTCCATTGACGTGATTGTCAGACCCTTTTGGATCAGGGTACGTGTTAAGGATGCATACTCTTCCCGTATGTTTTTTTCGTTATATTTTTTCATATGCCTTCTTCGTTTCTTTTGTTTTGCTTATAAAGGCTCTGATTTTTCACAGAGCCTTTACTTAGCCCCAAAATTTACTGCTGTAATACTGCTGCAATTGCCTCAATAGCCGCCTCTGCTGTTTTGTAATCATAAGAGTCATATTTTAAAGTATACCCGGCATCTCCAAGAATATCAGAACAGCTGTCCGGATCCTCCGCCATTGCCAGCATGGCACTGACAATACCGCCCCATGCC
>JAJQCU010000372.1 GCA_021202575.1 Lachnospiraceae bacterium | reverse complement strand
TTTTTATCTACACCCTTTTCAGTTATAAGCGGTTTTTACGGTTGTGATTTTACTGTGATTTTACGTTGGATTTTACGGCAAAAGTGTCCGGCTTGTGTATATTTTCGATAAAATAAAAAAACTGTGCAGAAAGCGGTTTGCTTTTTAATGTTTTATGATAAAATATTCCATATGAGCGCTGAGCGCTGTGATCATTGAGCAAAATAAGCGTTCAGCGCAACGAAAATAAAGCAAAGGAGAGTAAAAGTATGAGCAAGTTTCCGGAAGGATTTCTCTGGGGCGGCGCTACCGCGGCCAATCAGTTTGAGGGCGGCTGGGACGCAGACGGCAAGGGCGTCAGCAGCTCCGACTGCTGCACCAGAGGTTCCCGCGAGGTACCCAGAAAGGTGACCTACAGGACGAAAGAGGGCGAGGTAAAGGCGGATCTGATGTTTGCCCTGGACGCGCCGGAGGGAGCGGAGTTCGGCTGCTTTGACGGCTACGATTACCCCAGCCACGACGGGATCGATTTTTACCATCATTATAAGGAAGACATCGCGCTCTTTGGCGAGATGGGCTTTAAGACCTTCCGCATGTCCATCAACTGGACCAGGCTTTTCCCCAACGGCGATGAGCTGGAGCCCAATCAGGCGGGCGTGGAGTTTTACAGGTCTGTTTTCACGGAGCTGAGAAAGTACAATATTGAGCCGCTGGTGACACTGTCTCACTATGAGACGCCGGCGGGCCTGACCAACAAGTGGAATTCCTGGGCGGACAGACGGACCATCGACTGCTTTGTGCGCTATGCCACTACCTGCTTTAAGGAGTATCATACCCTGGTCAAATACTGGCTGACCTTCAATGAGATCAACTGCATCGGCATGAGCGGCTGGCTGGCGGCGGGCATTCCCACCAATGATCCGGCGGTCATTGAGAAGGCCAAGCTTCATCAGCTGATCGCCAGCGCCCTGACGGTGAAGGCGGCTCATGAGATCGATCCCAACCTGATGGTGGGCAATATGATTGGCTACGGCCACACCTATCCCAACACCTGCCATCCGGATGACAATTTAAAGCAGCTGCAGAGCCAGGTCAGCATAGATTTCTTCAGCGATGTGCAGGCGAAGGGCTATTATCCGAAGAATATTTTAAGACAATATGAGAAGAAGGGCATTGACATCGGCCTGACCGCTGAGGGTGAGAAGATCCTGGCGGAGGGTACTGTGGATTTCATCACTTTCTCTTATTATATGTCCTCCGTAGTGACCGCGGATCCGAAAATTCTTGCCACCCAGAGCGGGAACCTTCTGACCGGCGGCGTGAGAAACCCCTACCTGAAAGCCAGCGACTGGGGCTGGCAGATCGACCCCAAGGGACTGCGATCCTCTCTGCTGTATTTCTATTCCCGTTACCAGAAGCCTTTGATGGTGGTGGAGAACGGCCTGGGCGCCATCGATAAGGTGGAGGAGGACGGCTCCGTGCATGACAGCTACCGCATTGACTATCTGCGCTCCCACATCGAGGAGATGGGCAAGGCCATTGAGGAGGACGGCGTGGATCTGATCGGCTATACGCCATGGGGCTGCATCGACCTGGTCAGCGCCTCCACCGGCGAGATGGCGAAGCGCTACGGCTTCATCTATGTGGACTATCAGGACGATGGCACCGGCGAGGGAGCCAGAAGCCGCAAGGATTCCTTCTACTGGTATCAGAAGGTGATCGCTACCAATGGAGAGGATCTGGCGTAAAAGCCATACTTTTGTTAAATAACTGCCGGTCACAGAAAGTATTTCGCGTGGCCGGCATGTTATATGCAGGGAGATGTCACAAATTTTGGATAACCCTGAGAATGGAATGAAGACAGATGGCTGGAATCAGAGATGTGGCAAAAGAAGCCGGCGTGGCGTCATGCACGGTCTCCCGTGTGCTGAACGGGACCGCGAATGTCATGCCCGAGACGCGTGAAAAAATTGAGCGGGCGATGGAAAAGCTGAATTACGTGCCGAATGAACTGGCAAGAGGGATGTTTAAGGGAAAATCAGGCACAATTGGGATGCTGGTGCCGAACATTCAGCACCCGTGGTTCTCCTCTCTGGCAGATGTGATTGAAAAGAATCTGTATGAGAGAGGATACAGACTGATGCTTCTGTGTACGTCGGGAAGCAAAGAAAAAGAACTCGAATGCTTCCGGATGCTCAGGTCCAATATTGTGGATGGGATCATATGCGGAACTGCTTCCTGCGGCGTTGAGGATTATCAAAATGTTGAAAAGCCCATGGTGATGCTGGACTATCGGGTGGGGAAGAAATTTCCCGCGGTTGTATCCGACCATGAGACGGGGGCGGAGCTGGCGGCGGAGGAATTCATCAAAAGCGGCTGCAAATATGTGATTCACATTTGCGGCGTACAGGATGATCCCAATATTATTTCCTTTCAAAGCCATACGAAGCTGGATGAGGTTCTGGGAAAACACCATATTTATTCCAGGCAGGTTCCGATCCAGTGGAACGATTTTGATTTTGACGGATATTTTGAGCTTGCGAAATGCATTCTGGAAGAGTATCGGCAGGTTGACGGCATTATGGCGGCGGATTTTCCGGCGATTGCGTTTTTGAAGGCGGCGGCCAGTCTTGGCAGGAGAATCCCCGAAGATCTGGCAATCGTTGCCTATGACGGTACCTTTGTAACAAAGACAGGTACGGTGAAACTGACTACGGTGTGTCAGGATTATACAGAGATTGCGCAGAAGGCGGTGGACACGCTTCTGGATATGATATTGAACGGGGAAGGGGAGAGAGAAGAGGAAATTCTGGTGCCTGTCCGGATGGAGCAGGGAGAAACAACTGCTTTTCGGAGCGCGGAATGAGTGAGAATAAAAGCAGCGGATGTGGTGGAAATGGAGAGAAACGGATTGAACGAGACAGTTTGACAGAGTCAGGAAATAGTTTCACAGACCGATTGTTGTAAAAGACAATCGGTTTTTTTGTTGTCCGGGGTTGGAAAGAATTTGCTGTTGTTTACCTGATTTCCTCCTGTGCGGTTGGAGCGCACAGAAGGAAAATTTTCCAGATTTTTGCTGATTACATATTGACGAAAAATGTAT
>JAJQCU010000127.1:2432-3086 GCA_021202575.1 Lachnospiraceae bacterium | reverse complement strand
CGTGATGAATGTGCGCCGGGCGCTGCTCTGAGGGAATATTGACGGGATGGGCCTGGGCGGGTATCTCTGCCTGACGTTGCCCTTCCCGGATTTCAATGATTACATTGAGAAGGTAGCGGACGAATTCCGCCTGATCAAAACCTTCCATGAGCAGGGAAAGCCATATACGATTAAGACCAGGGTGGCTGTGCTTCATTACTGGGGAGCTCTTCGCTCCTGGACCCTGTCCGGGCATTTCCATGAGACATACATGCATGACCTGATTCATGTCAACGAGGCTTTGTCCGGTCTTCCGGTGGACGTCAGCTTCATCAGCTTTGAGGATGTGAAGAACGGAGCACTGAAGGATGTGGACGTGGTCATCAACGCCGGTTACGCGGGAAGCGCATGGAGCGGCGGCGACGCCTGGGCGGATGATGAGCTGGTGACGGCTCTGACGAAGTGGGTTTACGAGGGCGGCACCTTCATCGGCGTCAACGAGCCCTCCGCGGTACCGGGATATGACAATTATTTCCGCATGTCCCATGTGCTGGGTGTGGACGAGGATACCGGCGCGAAGGTCTGCCACGGCAAGTGGAGCTTCACGGCGGCGGATCCGGATGGCCTTCTCCCCGAAGGAGCCACTGTGGAGAAGAGGGAGCACCGCTTCCTGAC
>JAJQCU010000127.1:0-2422 GCA_021202575.1 Lachnospiraceae bacterium | reverse complement strand
GGACGGCACAGACCCGCTGATTACCATGCATGATTTCGGTAAAGGTAAGGGCATCTATCTGTCCTCCTTCCAGGTAAATCTTGCCAACACCCGCATGCTTTATCAGCTGATCCGCTGCGCTGGCGGGGAAGGGCTGACCGGCGACTACATGACCGACAACCTGAACTGCGAGTGCGCTTACTATCCGGGAAGCAATAAGCTGGTGGTTATCAACAACAGTGATACAGTGCAGACCACCAGTATTCCAACCCCACAGGGCTTACAGACGGTGACGCTCGATGCGTATGATACTTTAGTTATGGAACTGTAGCATAAAACCTGAACAATGCGTAATTGCTAATCAGAGCGTGGGAATATATTTTCACGCGAGACTTTTGCTGATTTAAACTGGAAAGGAAACCTATGGCCAGAATATACATCAATGAAACACGGAAAGTAAGCCACATCAACCCCGAAATCTACGGCCAGTTCTCCGAGCATCTGGGCCGCTGCATCTACGAGGGCCTCTACGTGGGTGAGGATTCCGATATCCCCAACGTCAACGGCATGCGCTCTGACGTCGTGGAAGCCCTGAAGGAAATTCGGGTTCCCGTCCTTCGCTGGCCCGGCGGCTGCTTTGCCGATGAGTATCACTGGAAGGACGGCATCGGCCCCAAAGAGCAGAGAAAAAAGATGATCAACACCCACTGGGGCGGCGTAGTGGAGGACAACAGCTTCGGCACCCACGAATACTTTGAGCTGTGCCGCCAGTTGGGCTGCAAGACCTATATCAACGGGAATGTGGGCAGCGGTACCGTGCAGGAGATGAGCGAATGGGTGGAATACATGACCTTCAACGGCCTCTCCCCCATGGCCAGCTTGCGCGCCGCCAACGGACACGAAAAGCCCTGGAAGGTGGACATTTTCGGCGTGGGCAATGAGAGCTGGGGCTGCGGCGGCAACATGCGCCCCACCTACTATGGCGACCTGTACCGCAGATATCAGACCTACGTGCGCAATTATGACGCTGACGCGCCCATACAGAAGGTGGCCTGCGGCCCCAACGTGAATGACTATGAGTGGACCGAAAAGGTGCTGGATACCTGCTTCAATCCCAGCCCCTGCCATCTCCATGGTTTCATGGATTACCTGAGCCTGCATTATTACACCACGCCGGGACCCTGGGAGCACAAGGGAAGCGCCACGGAATTCACCGTGGAGGAGTGGTACAACACCCTGCATAAGGCTCTTTACATGGAAGAGCTGGTGGAGAAGCACGGCGCTATCATGGATCGTTATGACCCGGAGAAGAAAATCGGCCTGGCGGTGGACGAATGGGGCACCTGGTTTGACGTGGAGCCGGGCACCAACCCTGGCTTCCTCTATCAGCAGAACACCATGAGGGACGCCCTGGTGGCAGCCGTCACCCTGAATATTTTCAATAAACACTCTGACCGGGTGAAACTGGCCTGCATTGCCCAGATGGTGAATGTGCTCCAGTCCATGATCCTGACAGATAAGGAGAGGATGCTGCTCACGCCCACCTACCATATTTTCCACATGTATCGCAGCCATCAGGACGCGGAGCTCATTGAGAGCCGTATTGAGGGCGTAGAGACAGAGGGCGGCGCCATGTACGAGGTACCCACCCTTCAGGAATCCGTTTCAGTGGATCAGGACGGCGTGCTCACACTGACAGTTGCCAACCTTTCTCTGGAAAACTCTTATCCGGTGGAGGTATCTCTCGAAAAGCTTAAGCCGACATCGGTGGAGGCCAGTATTCTGACGGATGAAAAGGACGCCTTTAACAGCTTTGATGAGCCGGACAGAGTGGCGGAGCGCGCTTTTGACGGCGTGGCCGTGACAGAACAGGGATTAAAGTTTACCATTCCGGCCTGCGCGGTGGTGAGCCTGAGAATCAGATAAACTATATTATTGGTAGATTGTAGGGCGCGTAGCGCAATTCGTGAACCACTATTAACACCTAAACCAAAAAGAAAATTCTCCGGTCTGCGGGCCGGAGGATTTTTTGGCGCCGGAAAATAATTTCCCACTCAACCTGTCCCCGATTGCGGGGATATTGAGCCCGCAGGAGAGAGAAATCCGATACGATTCCGACAAAAGCCAGTCATCGGTATATGCTGCAGCAGTGGGCGTGGCCAATTGCTGAAGGCCATGATGTCCGATGAAGTAAATAAAAGGTAATATTTGCGGGGAAAGCGATTGACAGAAAACACAGCAGAAGTTAAATTTAAGACATCAGGTATGAAAAGAGGATGAGTGTATGGCGGAAAAATTAAATTACAGGAGAACCTTTTTTATTGGTCTGGCGTTTATGTCGATCAGCGCCTTCTGGCAGATGTATGACAACATTATCCCGCTGATTCTGACCAACAGCTTCGGAATAGGGGATACCCTTACCGGCGCCGTTATGGCCATGGAC
>JAJQCU010000249.1 GCA_021202575.1 Lachnospiraceae bacterium | reverse complement strand
TTGCCTTTCAATGACCTCTCTGGAGCTGCTTGAGGCCACCGCCATTGGGATAGTCTGTCCGGCCAGCCTCTAAACCCGCTTCTCCCGCCCCGGGTTTTTGGGCACAGGTCCGGCAAAGGCTTCCCTGGCACAATCGTTAAAGCGCCGCAAAATGGCGTCCATGTCCACATTCTCCCCGTAGAAGGTGCGCAGCACCTTGCGGCTGCTCTCCCCCGCCGTTCCCCGGAAGGCGTCCGGCAGCTCTTCATAATAAGGAAGCCCCAGCGATTCCAGCGTAGGCTTCCAGAAGGTGGTCCACATGGGCTCCGTGTCAAACATCAGGCCGTCCAGGTCAAAAATTACCGCTTTTACCATAAGCATACTCCCCGGTTTTTAGTTACTACACACAATTTTAGTGACAAAAACGGGAATCCATCATTGTTTGCCCTTCGCGGATTCCCGTTTCCCATCCAACAGTTCAGACTGGAATTTCTATTATCTTCATCCGGATTCCCGGTACATACTTAGTGATAAAACAGCCGGATCTCAGCGATCACTAAGAAGCTTAATGGTGGAACAGCCGGATTCCGGTGAATACCATGGCCATTCCCAGCTCATCGGCCCGTTTAATCACCGCGTCGTCGCGGACAGAGCCGCCAGGCTGAGCCACATATCTGACGCCGCTCTTATAAGCCCGGTCAATATTGTCATAGAACGGGAAAAACGCGTCGGATCCCAGAGTCACATCCGTCAGGCCGTTCAGCCAGGCTCTCTTTTCCTCCCTGGTAAATACCGGAGGCTTTTCCTTAAAAGTGTTCTCCCACTTGCCGTCGGCCAGCAGGTCCTCGTATTCATCGCCGATATACAGGTCGATGGCGTTGTCCCGATCCGGGCGGCTGATTTTATCCAGGAATGGCAGATTCATGACCTGCGGCGCCTGGCGAAGATACCAGTTGTCCGCCTTCTGTCCGGCAAGTCTGGTGCAGTGGATGCGGGACTGCTGGCCGGCGCCGATGCCGATGGCCTGGCCGTCCTTCACATAGCAGACGGAGTTGGACTGCGTATATTTCAGGGTAATCAGGGCAATTTTCATGTCGTTTAAGGCGTTCTCAGGGATGTCCTTATTTTCCGTCACAACTTTGGAAAGGAAATCCCCGTTGATGTCCAGCTCATTCCTGCCCTGCTCAAAGGTGACGCCGAACACCTGCTTGCGCTCCACCTTCGCCGGCTGATAATCCGGGTCGATCTGAATGATATTGTAGCCGCCCTTCTTTTTCTGTAATAAAAGCTCCATGGCCTCCTCAGTGTAGCCCGGCGCGATAACACCATCCGACACTTCACGCTTAATCAGCCTGGCGGTATCCTTGTCGCACACATCGGACAGGGCGATGAAATCCCCAAAGGAGCTCATTCTGTCCGCGCCTCTGGCCCGGGCGTAGGCGCAGGCCAGAGGAGACAGCTCTCCCAGATCATCCACCCAGTAAATCTTCGCCAGCGTGTCCGTCAGGGGCAGCCCCACGGCGGCGCCGGCGGGGGAAACGTGTTTAAAGGATGCGGCAGCGGGCAGGCCGGTGGCCTTCTTCAGCTCGCTGCCCAGCTGCCAGCCGTTGAGCGCGTCCAGAAAATTGATGTAGCCCGGCCGGCCGTTTAAGACGGTAACGGGAAGGTCGCCGCCGTCCTCCATGAAGATGCGGGAGGGCTTCTGGTTGGGGTTGCAGCCGTATTTTAACTGTAGTTCTTTCATAATAAATTCCTTATACATTTTTGTTTAATATACGGGTCTCATAAATACCAGTCATAATATCAATATACCGCACGAAGAGGGAAATTTTATTTTCCTCATTTAAATGAGTCCACAGCATGTCGGTAAAGGCGTCGATGTCGTCCATCACCGACACGCGTTTGGGCTCTCCCTCGAAGCTGGGAAGGGGATTTTTGTTTTCCGGGTAGGTGTGGAGGTAGCGGCCCTCGCCGGGCATGGGCTTATCGTAGGCGTAGGGATAGCGGTCGCAGGCGTCCGGATTGCCGTCCGCCGACTTTAAAACAGAAAGGGCCTAACCGAATATTCCGTCATGGATATACAGAATTACGGAAACGCGGGGAGTATAAATGGTGCCGTCCTGCTCAAACTCCCGGCTCCTCAAGGACTGCTCAAAGGTTTTGCCGCTGACAAGGCCGTCATAAACCGTGTCCGTCTGGTCGCCGTTGGTCACAATGGTGTATTGGCCCAGCACCCGGACCGGGGCGTAAATAATCAGGCTCGGGTCCTCCATTTTGGACGGGTCATAAGCCTGGGTGCGGATTCCCTCTCCCTCCTCCACAAACACCCGGTTCCTGGAATTTTCGCTGCGTCCCGTGATAAAATAGGCCGCGACGGCTTTCTTCCCATCGGGAGAGCGCCCGATGATGATGCCTCTGCCGGGATAGGGGTTTGAGCCAAGCTCCTCCGCAAGATTTTTTATTTCCATCCTGATTTCCTCCTGTGTATGGTATTAAGAACCTGTTCCAAAATAACTTACGTATCCTGCGCCGTCCAATACGCAAATCTGCACATATTATTTTGTAACAGCTCCTAAGCGCTTTGCTGTATCAAAGGAAGCTCTGTGTCATCCTTCCAGATTTTAAGGCGACTCAAAACCAGACAGGCCGCGATGAAAAGACAGACAAGCATCCTGGAGCCCGTCTGATGACTGAAACAGTCCGTGATCCGCTCCACCACACTGTCCGAAAAAACCAGATAAGGATCCTCGCTTCCCGTTCTCACATACGCCTGATTGGTAGCGTCAATTACCGAGATTTCCAGATGATTGCTTATCACAACATTATCCTCCGAAAAGAATACGCTGGGATTGAAATCCTTCTGAATCACCCCCGCGCTGCTGACTGTGACAGCACTGATATTGACCAGCTCATCCTCCTGGGGGAAGTCCAGCCTCAGGCCCGTCAGATGCCCTTCCAGTTCTCCGTCCAGGCGGAAGCTGACCTGCATCTTTTCATAATCAATCTCCCCTGAAACAGTCTTATCTTCGCTGAAGTCAGGATATGTGTCCGTCGTGTAATACAGAAGATAGCTCCCCCCTGTAAAATCCCGGAAGGAAACAGTAATGACCAGATCGGAAGCCGGG
>JAJQCU010000307.1 GCA_021202575.1 Lachnospiraceae bacterium | reverse complement strand
CTTATATAAATACTTAGATTCTATCAGAAGGTTATGCCTCAAAAGCATTACTGTTTTCGGCTGAGGTTGTTAAAAAACATTTTATCTCTTTCACAAATCTTTCCACTGCCGGAGTCAGCGGCTGGTTCCGTTTCCACGCAAAAACGCTGTCAGAGTGAATCTCCGGGGAAAGCGGATCATCCGGCCTCATCAGAAGCACCCAGCGTTCCTGGTGCTCAAGCCGCAGGAAATCAAACTTCTCGATGTCAATCGGTTCCAGCAGGATGCCGATATCAATCAGGCCCTGTCTCATCTGTTCTTTTACCAGATCCGCATTTGCTGTAAAGATATCGTAGGTAACCTGGGGATATTTTTCATGGAAAGAAGCGATGATTTCCGGCAGGAGTGAGGCCGCGGCCATTTCTCCGCAGCCGATCACAATCCCGCCTTCAATCAGTTCATCCTGCAGTATCAGTTCTTTCTACGTCCTGTCGACGAGGGAAAGAATTTCCGCCGCCCGGTTGATCCCGCCTTCCCGGGCGGCAGTGAGAAAATAGCGAAGTACACGAATTTCCACAGGTTACCTCCCCGTTTCAGGAAAACGCTCTTTTAATAAATCAATCAGTCTTTCCGCAATCGGCGTAAAGACCTGATATTTTTTCCAGATAATATACATTTTTGTCTCCAGTTTCGGAGAAAGGGGCTTAAAGCACAGGCCGCTCTCCCGGCTGACATCAGCCAACCGGTCAAAGACCAGCAGACACCCTAAACCTTCTCTGACAAAGACAGAACCATTATAGAACAGGTTGACAGTTCCGACAATGTTTAACTGGTCGACCATCTCCCCACACCATCTCGGAAGATCCGCGCGGATGGACTGGGGCGAAGTGATAAGCGGAATGCCCTGCAGATCCTCCGGACAAATTTCTGCTTTCTGCGCCAAGGGATTGTCCATCCGCATCAGAAGCCCCCAGGTATCGCCGCCCGGCAGGGAAAGGTAATTGTACCTGGACAGGTCAGGCGGCTCTACAATGACCGCAAAATCGGAAAGTCCCTGTTCCAGATCATTCACCACCACGCGGGTGTCTCCGCTGGTGATGTGGAACCGCAGTCCCGGATATTGCTGACGGAAGTCTTTGATGGCGCTGGCCAGATAACGGATCAACCAGGATTCCGCGCAGCCAATCCGCATATCACCGCCTGTCACGTCATTCAGGGATTGAAATTCCCCTATGGTTTTGTCCGCCATGTCCAGAATGTCTTCTGCCCGTTTGCGCAGCAGAATCCCTTCCTCGGTCAGATGCACGTTATAATTTCCCCGGACAAACAGCTTGCAATCAAGTTCGGCCTCCAGCTTCTTTAGCTGTTTCGATAAAGTTGGCTGAGAAATATGCAGCGCCCTGGCCGCACCGGTAATACTGCCTTCTCTGGCTACTTCTATAAAATAACGTAAACCCCGCAATTCCATAATACGACCTCCATTAAAAAACTCATACTCACAGCTTCGCTGTTCGTTGACCATTGTGACTTCCACTCTCAAGCGGTGAAAATCCCCTCAGATCACATTATAGCGCAATCAGATATTCTTTTCAAGAATAACCAGAAATAGAAACTAAGTATTTGCCATTCTTTTCTCCTCAATATAAAATATAGGCACAAGGAGGTGACAGTCATGGCAGAAGCAAACAATGAAGCCCAATGCTTTTATGAGAATCTCGTGGACATCGGTTTTGGGGAGGAAATGATTTCCCACTGTGTCATGCTGCAAAAAGAAGGCCGGGACAGAGAATTGCTGGTCACATTGAAAAACAGCCGGAAAGATCTGCTGGCAAATATTCATGCAGATCAGAAAAAGCTGGACTGCCTGGACTACCTTGTGAACTGGCTGGATAAAAAGGGGGCTAAGAAATATTGACAGTGCCAGGGAATAAAAATAAATCAAAAAAATTGACGAGGAGGGATAGTATGAAGAGATTGATAGCATTAACTCTCTCGGTTTGCATGATTTCCATGCTGGCGGCCTGCAGCCTGAAAGGTGCGGAATCGTCATCCGATTCTGAAAGCAGCACTATCTCGGCTACGGACAGTCAAAGGGAAGCAGAAAGCGAAATCGATGAAACAGATATTGACACACCAAAAGAAGACGGGGATGAAGCGACTGATTCAGACAACACTTCCTCTGGCAGCAACATCCTGGTTGCTTATTTTTCCTGTACGGGTACTACAGAACAGATTGCCCGGTGGATCATTGATGAAACTGGCGCGGACAGTTACGAAATTGTGCCGGAGGACCCTTATACGGAGGAAGATCTGGCCTATTATACCGGCGGACGCGCCGATCAGGAACAGGCAGATCTTTACGCCCGCCCTGCAATCTCCGGCAGTGTGGAGAACATCGAACAGTATGATGTGATTTTCCTCGGTTATCCCATCTGGCATGGACAGGCACCGCGGATTATCAGCACCTTCCTGGAGAGTTATGATTTGTCTGATGTGACGATCATTCCCTTCTGTACCTCCCACAGCAGCGGCATCGGCTCCAGCGCAGAAAATCTGTATGATCTTTGCTCCGACACGGTTACATGGATGGAGGGACAGCGGTTCTCCGGGGATGCAGCGGAAAGTGATGTAGTTGAATGGGTAGAAGGTTTAGAATTACCGGAAAGTGAGGTTCACATCGTGGGTGAATTTGACTTTGAAACGAAAACCGTACTGCTGAACAGCGGCTATGAAATGCCCATCCTGGGGCTTGGCACATATAGCCTGACAGATGAGGAGTGTGCCGTTTCCATTGCAGCGCTCCTGGAAGCGGGCGGCAGGCTGATTGACACCGCATATATGTACGGCAATGAGGCGGCTGTAGGACAGGCTATCCGGGATTCGGATGTGCCGCGGGAAGAAATTTTTGTGATTACCAAGCTCTACCCCAGCCAGTTTGACAATGCTGCCGAGGCCATTGATGAGGCTCTTGAAAAGATGGGGCTTGATTACATTGACATGATCCTCCTGCATCATCCGGGGGACGGCGATGTGGAAGCGTATCTGGCACTTGAACAAGCCGTCGTTGACAGCAAGGTGCATTCCATTGGCCTGTCCAACTGGTATGTGGAGGAGCTGGAGGAATTT
>JAJQCU010000383.1 GCA_021202575.1 Lachnospiraceae bacterium | reverse complement strand
CACTTTTCTGTGCCGGTATAATCTTTTATCCAAAAATGGCCGCAAAATCATCAATGGCGCTTCTGCCAGTTGATGTCAAACGATTATCCAAGGGCAGCCTCCAGCTTCGCAATTCCGGTTTTGATACGGGATAAGGACTCTTTCTTGCCCAATACCTCCAGAATCTCAGTGGCTCCGGCGGGTGTGGTCTGTCTGCCGCTTAAGGCGGTGCGGATGGGCCACATCACAAATCCGTTCTTATAGCCCTTCTCTCCCGCGTAGGAAAGCAGCAGCTGATAGACGGCGTCGTTGGAATAATCCTCCTGCGCTTCCAGCAGGGGCAATACATCCTTTAACACCCCCAGAGAGCTCTCCGGCGTTTTTTTTATTTTCTTGTGGTGGTACATTTCCGTTTGATATTCCGGCAGCGTCTCAAAGAAATCCACCATTTCCGTGATGTCCGGGAAGACCTCAATGCGGGTCTTGACCATGGCCGCCACCTTCCTCAGATCCTGCCCTTTCGTCAGCGCCGCCTCCAGATACGGCCTTGCCTGTTCATAAAAAACATCAAAGTTCATGGCCTTGATATACTCGCCGTTCATCCATCTCAGCTTTCCGATATCAAAGACCGCGGGTGACTTATTAATCCTGTGATAGTCAAACTTCTCAATCAGCTCCTCCATGGTAAAGATTTCCCGGTTTTCCTCGGAAGACCAGCCGAGAAGCGCGATATAGTTCACCACAGCCTCCGCCACAAAGCCCTGCTCTAAGAGATCCTCAAAGGAGGAATGGCCGCTTCTCTTGGAGAGCTTTTTGTGATTTTCATCGGTAATCAGGGGCAGATGGATATACACCGGCACCTGCCAGCCGAAGGCCTCGTACAGGCGCACATACTTGGGCGAGGAGGAAAGGTACTCATTTCCCCGGACCACATGGGTGATGTTCATGGTATGGTCGTCCACCACGTTGGCAAAATTGTAGGTGGGATAGCCGTCGGACTTGATCAGAATCATGTCGTCCAGCTCGGAGTTGTCCACCGTGATATCCCCGTAAAGCTCGTCATGGAAGGTTGTGGTGCCCTCAGTGGGATTATTCTGCCGGATGACAAAGGGCTTGCCGGCGGCCAGGTTGGCCTCCACCTCCTCTTTGGAAAGGGAAAGGCAGTGCTTGTCATAGACAGTGATCTCCTTGGTCTCGCCGTCCATCTCAATGGTCCGGCGCAGGCCCTCCAGCCGCTCCTTATTGCAGAAGCAGTAATACGCTTCGCCCTTATCGACCAGCTCTCTGGCGTATTTCATGTAAATACCGGTCTTCATGCGCTCACTCTGCACATAGGGGCCGTAGCCGCCGTCCTTGTCCGGCCCCTCATCCGGAATCAGGCCGGTCTTGTCCAGGGTTCTGTTGATGATATCCACAGCGCCCTCCACCTGCCTCTCCTGGTCAGTGTCCTCGATACGCAGGACGAAGGTGCCGTTTTCGTGCTTCGCAATTAAATATTCATATAAGCCGGTGCGCAGGTTTCCCACGTGCATTCTGCCGGTGGGGCTGGGGGCGTAGCGGGTTCTGATTTTCGTCATTCTTTTTCCTCTCCTCACAATTTAAATCTCAATCAATATACCGCAATTTTAACCATATCTCAAGTAGGATTCTAAATTTTTCTAAATTTCTGCAACCACCATTCACAGCTATTACGACTTTACAAGACAGAGCAGGAAAATGAAATATCTGTTTCGCGATTTATGTGCTGCGGAGATGAGACTGTTGTCAATCGTGGAAGCCTTTGCTGAACACGATTGACATGCTTACAGGCTCATCGGAGCGCCCTGCACGTCATGAGCGAAACAGATATTTCATTTCTCTGCGACACGTTTGCAAACATCTCTAATAGCTGTAAATAACACCCTCTACATATTCTCCGGAATCTTCCGCTCCGAGGTATTGGCATATTGGGTCACAGCTTTCGTGGCCTGGGGAATAGTGATGTTGGTCCCGGCGCCGGCCACACAGCCGCCGGGACAGGCCATGCCCTCGATGAGGTAGCCGTTCAGCCTTCCGGCCTTGGCCATCAGCAGAGCCTTTCGGCAGTCCTCCAGTCCCTGGGCGTGCTCAATTTTGACCTCCGTTCCCGGATAGTAGGCGTCGATGACTTTTTTGATGGCTCCCGCGACTCCCCCGGCCACACCGTAGCCTCTGCCAAGGGCGGTGGCCCGGTTCATCTTTTCCGCCTCCTCCTGCTCCTTCATTTCATTTAAAAAAATGCCCTTCGCCTCAAAAATCCCCGCCAGCTCCTCAAAGGTGATGACAAAATCCACATCAGAGCGCACCGTGCGCCTGCTGGCTTCCAGCTTCTTGGAAACACAGGGACCGATGAAAACCACCGAAGCCTTGGGGTGCTCCTGCTTGATGATTCGCGCGGTGGCCACCATGGGGGTCAGCTCGTTGGAAATCTTGTCAATGGTCTCCGGGAAATATTTTTTGGCAAGGACGGACCAGGAGGGACAGCAGCTGGTCAGGGAGAACTTCTGCTTGCCGCTGGCCACCTCCTCCACATAGTGCCGCGCCTCCTGTAAGCAGCCGTAATCCGCCCCCAGTGCCGTCTCATAGACCTCCGCGAAACCCAGAGACAGCAGCGCCTCCTTCAGCATCTGGGGCGTCACGCCGCTGCCAAACTGCCCCACAAAGGCGGGGGCCACCTGGGCGATGATCTCCCTACCGCTCTGCAACGCCCGGATCAGCTGGAAAATCTGAGATTTGTCCGCGATGGCGCCGAAGGGACAGCTGACCATGCACATGCCGCAGGTCACGCACTTGTCCGGGTCGATGACCGCCCGGCCATGTTCGCCTGTGCCGATGGCCTTCACCCCGCAGGCCTTCATGCAAGGACGGACCGAGTGGGAAATGGCATCGTAGGGACAGACCTCCCTGCACTTGCCGCACTTGATACACTTTTCCTGATCAATATAGGATTTGCCGTTTTTCACGATCATGGCGCCCCGGGGACAGACCTCCCTGCAAGGATGGGCCGCGCAGCCCATGCACACCTCCGTCACCTCGAACCTATTTTCCGGGCAGGCGTGGCAGGCGGAAGGAATCACCTGCAGCAGGGGCGGTTCATAATATTTTTCATCAATATTGGAC
>JAJQCU010000069.1:2853-18234 GCA_021202575.1 Lachnospiraceae bacterium | reverse complement strand
AAGGAGGCAAAGGATCTGGTTGACAGCGCACCGAAGATGGTGAAGGAAGCTGTCAGCAAGGAAGAGTCCGAGGAGCTCAAGAAGAAGCTTGAGGAAGTTGGAGCCAAGGTTACCGTAAAATAAAAACAGTGATATCTTTCAAAAGCGACACAGGCCGGGCATCAGCTGCCCGGCCTTCTTTATAACATTTAATACACGAATAATAGTTTAAAATATACCCGGAAAACTTTTGAAAATATTTCTTGACTTGCCCGGAGCATTGTAGTAGACTAGATAAGCTATATTGGAATTTTATGCTTGTGTTGTCTGTCCAAAACGCAAAAAAAAGGCAGACGAAAAGAAAGAACGGGGTGATTGTCAATGGAAAAAAACAGAATACGTCCGCTTGCAACCGGCAAGAACATGCGTATGAGTTATTCAAGACAAAAAGAAGTTTTGGAGATGCCTGATCTGATCGAAGTGCAGAAGGATTCCTATAATTGGTTTTTGACGGAAGGGCTGAAAGAGGTATTTGACGATATTTCTCCCATTACCAATTATGACGATTCTCTGAGCCTTGAATTTGTTGACTTTGAGCTGTGCGAATCTGAGAAGAAGTACACCATCGAGGAGTGCAAGGAAAGAGACGCGACCTACGCCGCTCCCCTGAAGGTAAAGGTGCGCCTGCATAATAACGCGAAGCCGGAGGCCGGTTTTGCGGAGCATGAGATATTTATGGGCGATATGCCGCTGATGACGAAGACGGGTACCTTTGTTATCAATGGCGCGGAGCGTGTCATTGTCAGCCAGCTGGTCCGTTCCCCCGGTATTTATTATACGATCAGCCATGATAAGCTGGGCAAGAGGCTGTATTCCTGCCAGGTGATTCCCAACCGCGGCGCATGGCTGGAGTATGAGACAGATTCCAACGATGTTTTTTACGTGCGCGTGGACAGGACGAGAAAGGTGCCGATCACGGTGCTGATCCGCGCCCTTGGCGTAGGTACCAACGAGGAAATTCTGGAAATTTTCGATGATGAGCCCAAGATTCTGGCAAGCTTTGGCAAGGATAGCGCCACCAATTATCAGGAAGGCCTGCTGGAGTTGTACAAGAAGATCCGCCCGGGCGAGCCTCTGACTGTGGAGAGCGCGGAGGGGCTGATTACCAACATGTTTTTTGATCCCAAGCGCTATGACCTGGCGAAGGTGGGACGCTACAAATATAACAAGAAGTTATCCTTCCGCAACCGTCTGACGGGCCATGTTTTAAGTGAGGATGTGGCGGATCCGACCACTGGGGAGGTCCTGGCCGCGGCCGGCACAACGGTCACAAGGGAGCTGGCGGACCGGCTTCAGAATGCCGCGGTGCCTTATGTTTACGTGCAGACGGAGGAGAGAAATGTGAAGGTTCTCTCCAATATGATGGTGGACATCAATGCCTGGGTGGACTGTGACGCGAAGGCCCTTGGCATCAAAGAGAAGGTTTATTATCCTGTACTTGCCCAGATTCTGGAGGAGAACAGCGATGATCCCGTGGCTCTGGCTGAGGCAATTCAGAGGAATCTGAGCGAGCTGGTGCCGAAGCACGTGACCAAGGAAGATATTTTTGCTTCTATCTATTATAATATGCATCTGGAATACGGCGTGGGCAACGACGACGATATTGACCATCTGGGCAACCGCCGGATCCGTGCGGTGGGAGAGCTTTTACAGAATCAGTACCGCATCGGCCTTTCCCGCATGGAGAGAGTGGTCCGTGAGAGAATGACCACCCATGACGCCGCGGAGGTGACGCCCCAGTCGCTGATCAATATCAAACCGGTGACCGCCGCGGTGAAGGAGTTTTTTGGCTCCTCCCAGCTGTCTCAGTTTATGGATCAGAATAACCCGCTGGGCGAGCTGACCCACAAGAGGCGTCTCTCCGCCCTGGGTCCCGGAGGACTTTCCCGTGACCGCGCTGGATTTGAGGTCCGTGACGTACACTATTCCTATTATGGCAGGATGTGCCCCATTGAGACTCCTGAGGGTCCCAATATCGGTCTGATCAATTCTCTTGCCAGCTATGCGAGAATCAATGAGTACGGTTTCGTGGAGGCTCCTTACCGCAAGATCGATAAGAGCGATCCGAAGAACCCGAGGGTCACCGAAGAGGTGGTCTATATGACCGCGGACGAGGAGGACAATTATCATGTGGCGCAGGCCAATGAGGCGCTGGATGAGGAAGGTCACTTTGTGAGAAACAATGTCTCCGGCCGTTTCCGCGAGGAGACGCAGGAGTATCCAAAGTCCATGTTTGATTACATGGACGTGTCTCCGAGAATGGTGTTTTCTGTGGCTACCGCTCTGATTCCGTTCCTGCAGAATGACGACGCGAACCGTGCCCTGATGGGCTCCAACATGCAGCGTCAGGCTGTGCCGCTTCTGTTTACGGAAGCGCCGGTGGTAGGCACCGGCATTGAGAGAAAGGCGGCTGTGGACTCCGGCGTATGCGTGGTGGCGGAGAAAAACGGCACGATTGATTATGTCGCCTCTGATTTAATTAAAATGACCGCGGACGACGGCGAGCATCTGGAGTATCACCTGGCCAAATTCGTCCGTTCCAACCAGTCCAACTGCTACAATCAGAAGCCGATTGTATTCAAGGGTGACAGAGTGGCCGCGGGACAGGTGATCGCGGACGGAGCTTCCACGGATGAGGGAGAGCTGGCTTTAGGCAAGAATCCGCTGATCGGCTTCATGAACTGGGAAGGCTACAACTTTGAGGACGCTGTGCTTTTGAGCGAGCGCCTGGTGCAGGAGGATGTTTACACCTCTGTGCATATTGAGGAATATGAGACGGAGGCCAGGGACACCAAGCTTGGACCGGAGGAAATTACCAGGGATGTGCCGGGCGTTGGCGAGGACGCGCTGAAGAATCTGGACGAGAGAGGAATCATCCGCATCGGCGCGGAGGTCCGCACCGGCGATATCCTGGTCGGCAAGGTGACGCCCAAGGGAGAGACGGAGCTGACCGCGGAGGAAAGACTGCTGCGGGCAATTTTCGGCGAGAAGGCGAGAGAGGTGCGCGATACCTCCTTAAAGGTGCCCCACGGCGAGTACGGCATTGTGGTGGACGCGAAGGTGTTCACCAGGGAAAACAGCGATGAGCTCAAGCCCGGCGTGAATATGTCCGTGCGCATTTATATCGCCCAGAAGAGAAAGATCTCCGTGGGCGACAAGATGGCGGGCCGTCATGGAAATAAGGGCGTGGTTTCCCGCGTGCTTCCGGTGGAGGATATGCCTTATCTGCCCAACGGAAGACCGCTGGATATCGTGTTGAACCCGTTGGGCGTGCCGTCCCGTATGAATATCGGGCAGGTGCTGGAGATTCACCTGTCTCTGGCGGCCAAGGCCCTGGGCTTTAATGTGGCCACCCCGATTTTTGACGGCGCCAAAGAGGACGATATCATGGACACCCTGGATTTGGCCAACGATTATGTGAACCTGTCCTGGGAGGAATTTGAGGCAAAGCATAAGGAAGAGCTTCTTCCGGAGGTGCTGCAGTATCTGTCTGACAACAGAGACCACAGAGAAGAGTGGAAGGGCGTGCCGATCTCCAGAGACGGCAAGGTCAGACTGCGCGACGGACGTACCGGCGAATATTTTGACAGCCCCGTGACCATTGGCCACATGCATTATCTGAAGCTTCATCATCTGGTGGATGATAAGATTCACGCGCGTTCCACCGGCCCTTACTCTCTGGTAACCCAGCAGCCCCTGGGCGGCAAGGCCCAGTTCGGCGGACAGCGTTTCGGAGAGATGGAGGTCTGGGCCCTGGAGGCTTATGGCGCCGCCTATACTCTGCAGGAAATTCTGACCGTAAAGTCTGACGATGTGGTAGGCCGTGTCAGAACCTATGAGGCCATTATTAAGGGCGAGAATGTGCCTGAACCGGGCATTCCCGAATCCTTCAAGGTGCTGTTAAAAGAGCTGCAGGCCCTGGCGCTGGATGTGAAGGTGCTGCGCGACGACGGCACTGAGGTTGAGATTAAAGAAGAAATTGATTACGGCAATACCGACTATCGCTTTGAGATGGAGGGCAGGAGAAGCGATTATGCTTCTGAGGAAAAAGCGCTTGTATCCAGTGGCCACCAGATCCAGGAGTTTGACGAACACAGCGGTGAGATTGTAGATGCCGAAGCGGAATATGACGATTCTGAGGAATATGATGATTCAACAGATGTCGATATTGATTTTGACGAAGAGGAATAAAAAGCGCGATGCTGTTTTAAGGACCGGCAGTCCGTAAGCATCATGGAAGCTTATGGCCGGTCATAGTGCGGCCGGCAGCCATATTTCAGAAGGGAGTGTCAAAATGCCAGAATCAAAAAACGAAGTTTATCAGCCGATGACATTCGATGCGATAAAAATCGGCCTTGCCTCACCGGAGCAGATCCTGAAATGGTCCCGGGGCGAGGTCACAAAGCCTGAGACCATCAACTACAGAACCTTAAAGCCGGAGCGCGACGGCCTGTTCTGTGAAAAGATTTTCGGACCCAGCAAGGACTGGGAGTGCCATTGCGGCAAATATAAAAAGATCAGATATAAGGGCGTGGTGTGCGACCGCTGCGGCGTGGAGGTGACAAAGTCCAGTGTCAGGAGAGAGCGCATGGGCCACATTAAGCTGGCGGCGCCGGTGTCCCATATCTGGTACTTTAAGGCGATTCCGTCCCGCATGGGCACCATGCTGGACATTACGCCCAAGGCTTTGGAGAAGGTGCTTTATTTTGCCAGCTATATTGTGCTGGATAAAGGGGAATCCAACCTGGAGGAGAAGCAGGTGCTCTCTGAGAGGGAGTATCAGGACGCCCGTGACACCTATGGCAATAAATTCCGCGTAGGTATGGGAGCGGAGGCCATCAAGGAGCTTCTGTCCCGGATCGATGTGGAAAAGGAAGCGGCCGAGTTAAAGGCGGAGCTGGAGACGGCTACCGGCCAGAAGCGGGCTAAGCTGATCAAGAGAATCGAAGTGATGGAGGCCTTCCGCGAGAGCGGGAACCGTCCGGAGTGGATGATTCTGGACGTGATTCCGGTGATTCCTCCGGATCTGAGGCCTATGGTACAGCTGGACGGCGGCAGATTTGCCACCTCTGATCTGAATGACCTGTACCGCCGCATTATCAACAGAAATAACCGTCTGGCCAGGCTTTTGGAGCTGGGCGCGCCTGACATCATTGTCAGAAATGAAAAGCGCATGCTGCAGGAGGCGGTGGATGCCCTGATCGACAACGGCAGAAGAGGAAGGGCTGTGACAGGCCCCGGCAACAGGGCCCTGAAATCTCTGTCCGACCTGCTGAAGGGCAAGAGCGGGCGTTTCCGCCAGAACCTTCTGGGCAAGCGTGTGGACTATTCCGGCCGAAGCGTTATCGTGGTGGGTCCGGAGTTAAAGATTTATCAGTGCGGCCTTCCCAAGGAGATGGCTCTGGAGCTGTTTAAGCCCTTCGTGATGAAGGAGCTGGTTTCCAGAGGCATCAGCCTGAACGTGAAGAATGCCAAAAAGCTGGTGGAAAAGCTGGACACCCAGGTCTGGGATGTGCTGGAGGATGTGATCAAGGAGCATCCTGTGATGTTAAACCGTGCCCCTACCCTGCACAGGCTGGGCATTCAGGCCTTTGAACCAATTCTGGTGGAGGGCAAGGCCATCAAGCTGAATCCCCTGGTATGTACAGCGTTCAACGCTGACTTTGACGGCGACCAGATGGCTGTCCATCTGCCGCTGAGTGTGGAAGCCCAGGCGGAGTGCCGCTTCCTGCTGCTTTCACCAAACAACCTCTTAAAGCCCTCTGACGGCGGCCCGGTGGCCGTGCCTTATCAGGACATGGTGCTGGGAATTTACTACCTGACCCAGGAGAGAGAGGGCGTCAAGGGCGAGGGGAAGGCCTTCAAGAGTTTAAATGAAGCCATTCTGGCTTATGAAAATGATGTGATTACGCTGCACTCCAAAATCCGGGTGCGTGTAAGCAAGGAGATCAACGGCGAGACTAAGACGGGCACGATTGACTGCACGCTGGGCCGCCTGCTCTTCAATGAAATCATTCCGCAGGATTTAGGCTTTGTGGACAGAAGCATTCCGGGCAATGAGCTTTTGCCGGAGATTGACTTTATGGTCAACAGGAAGGGCGTGAAACAGATCATCGAGAAGGTGATCAATATCCACGGTGCGTCCAGAACCGCTGAGGTGCTGGATGATATCAAGGCTATCGGATATAAATATTCCACGAAGGCTTCTCTGACGGTGTCTATTTCCGATATGACAGTGCCGGCTGAGAAACCGAAGATGCTTGCGGAAGCGCAGGATACCGTGGAAAAGATTTCCAGAAACTACAGACGAGGTCTGATCTCGGAGGATGAGCGCTACCGTGCAGTGGTGGAGACCTGGACCGAGACAGACAAAAAGCTGACGGATACCCTGATCAACGGCCTGGACAAATATAATCATATATTCATGATGGCGGACTCCGGCGCCCGCGGGTCCAACCAGCAGATCAAGCAGCTGGCGGGCATGCGCGGACTGATGGCGGACACCACAGGACGTACCATCGAGCTGCCCATCAAGTCCTCCTTCCGTGAGGGCCTTGACGTGCTGGAATATTTCATGTCGGCGCACGGCTCCAGAAAGGGAATGTCGGATACCGCGCTGCGAACCGCTGACTCCGGATATCTGACCAGACGAATGGTGGACGTTTCTCAGGAGCTGATCATCCGGGAGACGGACTGCTCTGAGGGAAAGGATGAGCTTCCGGGGATGGATGTGGCCGCGTTCATGGACGGCAGGGAGACCATCGAGAATCTGAGGGATCGCATTGTGGGAAGAGTTTCCTGCGAGGATATCAGCGACGCGCAGGGCAATATTCTGGTGAAAAAGAATCACATGATTACTCCGGCCAGAGCGGAAAAGATTCTTTCCGTGGGCGTGGACAAAAACGGCGGTCCGGTGAAGTCCGTGAAAATCCGCACCATCCTGACCTGCCGCTCCCATGTGGGTATCTGCGCCAAGTGCTATGGCGCCAACATGGCGACAGGCGAGCCTGTGCAGGTAGGCGAGGCTGTGGGCATCATCGCGGCCCAGTCCATCGGTGAACCGGGTACCCAGCTGACCATGAGAACCTTCCACTCCGGCGGTGTGGCCGGCGATGATATCACGCAGGGTCTTCCCCGTGTGGAGGAGCTGTTTGAGGCCAGAAAGCCGAAGGGCCTGGCGATCATCGCGGAGATTGGCGGCGTAGCTACCATCAGAGATACCAAGAAAAAGCGTGAGATTGAGGTGGCGGATCCCCAGAGCGGCGAGAGGAAAACCTATCTCATTCCTTACGGCTCCCGCATCAAAGTCACTGACGGTCAGGTGCTGGAAGCCGGCGACGAGCTGACAGAGGGCAGTGTGAATCCCCATGACCTGTTAAAGATCAAGGGAATCCGCGCGGTGCAGGACTATATGATCCGTGAGGTGCAGCGTGTATATCGTCTTCAGGGCGTGGATATCGCTGATAAGCATATTGAAGTGATTGTGCGGCAAATGCTGAAGAAGGTCCGTATTGAGAACAGCGGCGACACCAAATATCTGCCGGGCAGCCTGATCGATGTGCTGGACTATGAGGATATGAACGAACAGCTGATCGCCGAGGGCAAAACGCCGATGGACGGCAAGCAGGTCATGCTGGGCATTACCAAGGCGGCTCTGGCTACCAATTCCTTCCTGTCCGCGGCCTCCTTCCAGGAGACCACCAAGGTCCTGACGGACGCGGCGATCAAGGGCAAGACGGATCCGCTGATCGGCCTGAAGGAGAATGTGCTGATCGGCAAGCTGATTCCGGCGGGCACAGGCATGAAGCGTTACCGCAATATCGAGCTCAGCTCCGATGTGGCGGAGACGATCTCTTATGATGATGAGATCGAGTTCACGGAGGATGAGGGCGAGGAAGAACCGGTGGATGGCGTTCTTGTGGAAGAGTCCTATGATGAGGAAACGGCTGAAGGAGAACCGGAGGAGGATGAGAATTTCTCCGACGAGGAAGAGTCCTATGAAGAAGAGCCTTATGAGGAAGAGGATTCTGAAGCTGAATTTGAAGAGGAGGCCGAGCCTGAAGAGGAATAGTTGGCCGTGAGGCGCAACTACTATTCACAACCGAATCGTAACTAAATTATTTCATTTTAGGTATTGACAACAAAATATACCAAAAGTATAATGTCAACTGTATGCGGTATTTTGTGTGGGGCGCATATTATGAAAGTGTCTGGCACAAAATACCAATATACAGTTTTTTTATGGGATTGCCGCAGAGGCAGCCCATTAAATCTATTCTATAGAAAGGAAAAGGTGAAACGGAATGCCAACATTCAACCAGTTAGTAAGAAAGGGACGTCAGACTACAGTCAAGAAGTCCACAGCCCCCGCCCTCTTAAAGAGCTACAATTCTCTTCACAAGAAGTCCATTGATTCCAGCTCTCCCCAGAAGCGCGGCGTCTGCACCTCCGTTAAGACGACGACTCCCAAGAAACCTAACTCCGCTCTCAGAAAGATCGCCAGAGTACGTCTTTCCAACGGCATCGAGGTGACAAGCTATATTCCGGGCGAAGGCCACAATCTGCAGGAGCACAGCGTAGTGCTGATCCGCGGCGGCAGAGTAAAGGATCTTCCCGGTACCAGATACCACATCATCAGAGGTACCCTGGATACCGCCGGCGTTGCCAACAGGAAGCAGGCCCGCTCCAAGTACGGCGCCAAGAGGCCGAAGGCTGCCAAAAAGTAATTTGACGCGGCTTCAGAGTCAGGTTTTTGGGCCCCAGGGCCAAGTACCACATAACTGAAACTAATTAGTGTTGGTAATTCTGCACAGACCCTTCGTCTGTGACCTTATGACGGATATACCGCACGAACACATGGAATGATGCAGGCGACTGATAAAGGCGACAACCGTCATTCGATTAGCAGACAATGTGAGTACCGATGATTTATTTTTATTAAATAAGGAGGGAAGAACCGTGCCACGTAAAGGACATGTTCAAAAAAGAGACGTTCTGGCAGATCCCATATACAACAGCAAGGTCGTCACAAAGCTGATCAATAATATCATGCTGGACGGCAAAAAGGGCGTAGCCCAGAGAATTGTATACGGCGCGTTTTCCAGAGTGGAAGCAAAGACCGGCAAGCCGGCGCTGGAAGTGTTCGAGGAAGCAATGAACAATATCATGCCGGTGCTTGAGGTAAAGGCGAGACGTATCGGCGGCGCGACCTACCAGGTGCCCATTGAGGTGCGCCCGGAGAGGAGACAGGCGCTGGCTCTCCGCTGGCTTACCGCGTTTTCCCGCAAGAGAGGCGAGAAGACCATGGAGGAAAAGCTGGCGAATGAGATCATGGATGCGGCAAATAATACTGGTGCATCAGTAAAGAGAAAAGAAGAAATGCACAGAATGGCAGAGGCCAACAAGGCGTTTGCACATTATCGTTTTTAATCACGCACGAAATCAGGCGTGTGTGACAACAGGAGGAGATAACCTTGGCTGGAAGAGAATATCCGCTTGAGAGAACACGTAACATCGGTATCATGGCGCATATCGACGCAGGGAAGACTACGGCGACGGAGCGTATCCTTTATTATACCGGTGTGAATTACAAGATCGGTGATACTCATGAAGGTACTGCTACCATGGACTGGATGGCTCAGGAGCAGGAGAGGGGCATCACTATTACTTCCGCGGCTACTACCTGTCACTGGACCCTGCAGGCGTACGGCAAGACCATACCGGACGCACTGGAGCACCGTATCAATATCATTGATACTCCCGGTCACGTTGACTTTACGGTAGAGGTGGAGCGTTCCCTGCGAGTGCTGGACGGCGCTGTCGGTGTCTTCTGCGCGAAGGGCGGTGTGGAACCGCAGTCTGAGAATGTATGGAGACAGGCTGACACCTACAATGTGCCCCGTATGGCTTTTATCAACAAGATGGACATTATGGGCGCCAACTTTTACGGTGCGGTGGAACAGATCAGGACAAGGCTGGGCAAGAACGCGATCTGCGTTCAGCTACCCATCGGAAAAGAGGACGAGTTCAAGGGCATCATTGACTTGTTCGAGATGAAGGCCTATATTTACAATGACGAAAAGGGTGAGGATATTTCCGTCGTCGATATCCCGGAGGATATGCAGGAAGACGCCGAGCTGTATCATACCGAGCTGGTGGAGAAGATCTGTGAGCTGGATGATGATCTGATGATGGCATATCTGGACGGCGAGGAGCCGACCAATGAGCAGCTGAAGGCGACCCTGAGAAAGGCGACCTGCGAATGCGCGGCCGTTCCGGTGTGCTGCGGCAGCGCCTACAGAAATAAGGGGATTCAGAAGCAGCTCGACGCGATTTTGGAGTATATGCCCTCCCCGCTGGACATTCCCGCCATCAAGGGCGTGGATCTGAACGGCAATGAGGTGGAGAAGCATTCCTCTGATAGCGAACCCTTCGCGGCTCTGGCATTTAAGATCATGACAGACCTCTTCGTCGGTAAGCTGGCTTATTTCAGAGTATATTCCGGCACCATCAATTCCGGATCCTATATTCTGAATGCTACAAAGAATAAAAAAGAGCGTGTGGGGCGCCTGCTCCAGATGCACGCCAATAAGAGGATGGAGCTGGAGAAGGTTTATTCCGGGGATATCGCCGCGGCGGTGGGCTTCAAGTTTACCACCACAGGTGATACCATCTGCGATGAGCAGCATCCGGTCATTCTGGAGTCCATGGAGTTCCCTGACCCCGTAATTGAACTGGCCATCGAGCCCAAGACCAAGGCCGGCCAGACCAAGATGGGCGAGGCGCTGGCAAAGCTGGCGGAGGAGGATCCCACGTTCCGTGCGCACACCAACCCGGAGACCGGCCAGACCATTATCGCCGGCATGGGCGAGTTGCATCTGGAGATTATCGTGGACAGACTGCTGCGCGAGTTTAAGGTGGAAGCGAATGTGGGCGCACCCCAGGTTGCTTACAAGGAGACCATCGCGAAGGCAATTGACATGGAGTACAAGCATGTCAAGCAGACCGGCGGTTCCGGCCAGTACGGACACTGTAAGGTACACTTCACTCCGATGGATCCCAATGGCGAGGAGACCTTTAAATTTACCTCATCCGTTGTCGGCGGCGCTATTCCGAAGGAATATATCCCGGCGGTCGGCAAGGGTATTGAGGAAGCAACTCACACCGGTATTCTGGGAGGCTACCCGGTAATCGGTATTGCAGCGGACGTCTATGATGGTTCCTACCATGAGGTAGACTCTTCCGAAATGGCGTTCAAGGTTGCCGGCTCCATGTGCTGCAAGGAGGCCCTGAAGAAGGCTGGCGCTGTACTGCTTGAGCCCATTATGAGAGTGGAAGTGACTATGCCCGAGGAGTATATGGGCGACGTCATCGGCGACATCAATTCCCGCAGAGGCCGGATCGAAGGTATGGATGATATTGGCGGAGGCAAGATGGTGAGAGGCTATGTGCCGCTTGCCGAGATGTTCGGTTATTCCACGGATCTGCGTTCCAGGACGCAGGGTCGCGGCAACTATTCCATGTTCTTTGAAAAGTATGAACCCGTGCCGAAGAATATCGCGGAAAAGGTTCTGGCGGCAAAGGCAAAATAAAAACTGTGGTTGTCCGCCGTAAATTTCGCTGTTTTTTTGCAAAGACGGCGGACGGATGCATGAATAGCAGCGAGAATCAAAAATTTGCTTGAAAATATCGGCATTATCGCATATAATCAAGCATAGCACAATTTTTTCCAATTTATATTATTTTTCAGGAGGATTTCAAAAAATGGCAAAGGCTAAATTTGAAAGAACCAAGTCCCATTGTAACATTGGTACAATCGGCCACGTAGACCATGGTAAGACCACTCTGACCGCGGCAATTACCAAGGTGCTCTCCCAGAGAGTTGCCGGCAATTCCTATACAGAGTTCGATAAGATCGATAAAGCTCCGGAAGAGAGGGAGCGTGGTATCACCATTTCTACCGCACACGTGGAGTATTCCACCGCAAACCGCCACTATGCACACGTTGACTGCCCCGGCCACGCTGACTATGTAAAGAACATGATCACCGGTGCCGCTCAGATGGACGGCGCTATCCTGGTGGTAGCCGCTACCGACGGTGTGATGGCGCAGACCAAGGAGCACATCCTTCTGTCCCGTCAGGTAGGCGTTCCCTATATCGTAGTATTCCTGAATAAGTGCGATATGGTAGACGATGAGGAGCTGATCGAGCTGGTAGAGATGGAAGTAACTGAGCAGTTGGAGGAGTACGGCTTCAACGACTGCCCGATCATCAAGGGTTCCGCTCTGAAGGCTCTGGAGGAGCCGGAAGGCGAGTGGGGCGACAAGATCATGGAGCTGATGGACACCGTTGACAGCTACATTCCTGATCCTCAGCGTGACGTAGACAAGCCGTTCCTGATGCCCGTTGAGGACGTGTTCACCATCACTGGCCGCGGCACTGTTGCTACCGGCCGTGTGGAGCGTGGTATGCTGAAGCTGAACGAGGAAGTTGAGATCGTCGGCGTTAAGGAAGAGACCAGAAAGACCGTTGTTACCGGTATTGAGATGTTCAGAAAGCTGCTTGACTATGCGCAGGCCGGTGATAATATCGGCGCATTGCTGCGCGGAGTTCAGAGAACGGAGATTGTCCGCGGCCAGGTGCTTGCGAAGCCCGGCACCGTGACCTGCCACACCAAGTTCACCGCCCAGGTTTATGTACTGAGCAAGGATGAGGGCGGCCGTCATACTCCTTTCTTCAACAACTATCGTCCTCAGTTCTATTTCAGAACCACCGATGTTACCGGCGTGATCAGCCTTCCCGAGGGAACGGAGATGTGCATGCCCGGCGACAATGTAGAGATGACCATTGAGCTGATCCACCCGATCGCCATGGAGCAGGGTCTTACCTTCGCTATCCGCGAGGGCGGCAGAACCGTTGGCTCCGGCCGTGTGGCTTCCATCATTGAGTAAGTTACACGAGAAGCAGTGTCTTAAGCGTATAAGGACGTAAAATAAACAGCCACTTCAAAGCTTGTCTGAGAAGTGGCTGCTTTTGCGTGTCAGAGGCTTTTTTACAGGCAGTTTGAGTATGGAATGAATTGTCAGATGAAGGCTTTGATGTTACAATGCTGAGTGCAGGTTTTTGTGAACCTGAAAAAAGACATAAAGTTGTTTAGTAGATCCTGTGCTGCTGTGACGGTGAAATTCCCTGTGGCAAATATAAGGCTAATGTGTTAAGATAGCTTACAGGAATTTCACGGCGTCTGCGGCAGTGAAATTCTCTGGTTGATGAATAATGGGTTTATGCTGCGATAATAAAAGAGCAGCAACAAAAAGGAGGAAAGATGATGGAACACATGGCATGGAAGGGACGTATCAAGGATGGCTGCAAGGCGGAGTATGTGCGCCGCCACAATGAGATCTGGCCGGAGATGGTGGAGGTACTGAAGGCCGCCGGCATCTGCAATTATTCTATCTTTGAGGTGAATAATGAGCTTTTCGGTTATTATGAGTGCGAGAAGGGCGTGGCCTTTGCGGAAAAGACCCAGGCGGACAGTCCGGTGGTGGATAAGTGGAATGAGTACATGGCGGATATCCTGGAGCTGGAGATGGATCCGGTGACCGGGGCGCAGCCAAAGCTGGAGCAGGTTTTCAGGCTGGATTAAGTAAGGAACTGTGCGGCAGGAAGGCAGTCAGATTGGCCTGCTGAGGTATTTTTGAGGACGCTCTGGCTGTGCTGCGGTTACTTTTTTATGAAAAAGAGGATTTCAGATGTCACCAAAAGTGAGTATTATTGTGCCGGTATACAATGCGGAGAAGACGATAGCGCGCTGCGTTGAGAGCGTGCTGAAGCAGTCGTACCGGGATTTTGAGCTGATACTGGTCAATGACGGCAGCATCGATTCTTCAAAGGATATTTGCAATTCTTATGCTAAGGTTGACAGCCGGGTCAGAGTGATTCACAAGGAAAACACAGGTGTCTCGGACACACGCAATCGTGGGATAGCCGCGGCCGAGGGAGAGTATGTACAGTTCCTGGACAGTGACGACTGGCTGGCGCCGGATGCGGTGGGGCTGTTTACGCGCACCATGGAGGAGTATGACTGCGACATGGTCATCACGGATTTCTACCGGGTGAACGGGGAGCGGGTTTCCTTAAAGGGCGCGATTGATGTGGACGGTCTGATGGATCGGGCGGCCTTTGCTCAGTATATGATGCAGAAGCCGTCGGATTTTTATTACGGCGTTCTGTGGAATAAGCTGTTTAAGCGCTCTATTCTGATGGAGCATGAGATGAAGATGGATACCTCCATCAGCTGGTGCGAGGACTTTATTTTCAATCTGGAATATATTCTGTATGTGGACAGGATCTACGCGCTGAAGGTGCCGGTCTATTATTATGTGAAGACCAAAGGCTCTCTGGTTTCCCAGGGCATGAGCATGAAAAAGACTATTCAGATGAAGAGGATGGTCTTCGCTTATTACAATAATTTCTATAAGGAAGTCCTCAGCGAGGAGGATTATGAAAAGCGCAGGCTTTCCGTGTATCGTTTCCTAATTGATGTAGCCGCGGATGGCACGGCTTTGCCCATTGTAGACCAGAAGCTGGGCGACGAGCGGACCAGTGTCAGCGATGGCGTGAAGGAGGGCGAGGGCTTCTTCTTTGATCTGTACCGCGAGGTCAAGGGGCTGGAGAAGCTCTTTGATGTGGTGGCGCTGCGCAATGAGCTGCAGACGGACGATGTGAAGCTGCTGTTTTACCTGTATGAGACCAGGGTGGACTGCACCTTTAAGGAGACGGCCAGAATCCTGAGTATGACAAGAACCCAGCTGTCGGCGGCGGTGCAGCGGCTGACGGCAAAGGAGCTGATTAAAGAGCCGGAAAAGAGCAAAAAGACCGGGAAAGCTTCTCTGAAAGAGGAAGAATTGACGGAGCAGATATTGTCGGAGGAGCCGGAATCTGGCAAAGATTCGGAAAAGAAAAAGAAGAAACGCCGCCCGGATATTAAAAAGTATGTGATTCAGCCGGAGGCGGAGAACGTGCTGTCGGAGATTATGTCGGCGCTCGCGGACTTTGAGCAGATTCAGTATGAAGGGTTTACCCCTGAGGAGATCGAGGAGTGGGGAAGGCTGAATCAGCGGCGCAATCAGAATATACGCAGGATGCTGGGGTAAATTCCGTGGTTTTCACACGAAGGGACGAGCAATAAAAAATAAACTTTCAGACTCAGCCATGCGAGGCATTCCGATGAGCCTATGGGCGTGGCAATCGTGTTCAGCAGAGGCTTCCACGATTGCCAATAGTCTCATCTCCATCGCACAGAAATCGTCTGAAAGTTTATTTTTTATTGCTCTGTATTG